>DASSAH010000213.1:0-4042 GCA_035685585.1 Coriobacteriia bacterium | reverse complement strand
GCCGCCCGGCGGGTTGTACACGGTCACCTCGCCGGGGTGGGGCCTGAAGTCATGCGCCGGGTCCTCCGCGTTGATGCGGAACTCGATGGCGTGCCCTCGAATCGTGACGCCATCCTGCCGAGGGTGCTTCATCGGCTCCCCCGCGGCAATACGTATCTGCTCTTTGACGATGTCGACCCCGGTGATCTCTTCCGTGACCGGGTGCTCGACCTGGACACGCGTGTTCATCTCCATGAAGTAGAACGAGCCGTCTTCATCGAGGAGGAACTCGACCGTCCCCGCGTTGACATACCCTACCGCGCGGACCGCGGCGAGCGCGGCGTCACCCATCGCCGCGCGCAGCTGAGGCGTGAGCGCCGGACTCGGCGCCTCCTCGACGAGCTTCTGGTGGCGGCGCTGAATCGAGCAGTCCCTCTCGAAGAGGTGGACCGCGTTGCCGAGCGTATCGGCGAGCACCTGGAACTCGATGTGGCGTGGCCGCAGCAGATACCGCTCGATGTAGACGCCGTCGTAGCCGAACGCGGCGGCGGCCTCGTTCCGAGCGGCTGTGAACTGGGCGGGTAGGTCGGCGCGGCTCTCGACGACGCGCATGCCTTTCCCTCCGCCGCCGGCGGCCGCTTTGATCAGCACGGGGAATCCGGCGCGCTCAGCGAACGCGAGCGCCTGCTCGACGGTCTCGACCTCTCCGTCCGACCCCGGCACGCACGGGACGCCGGCCGCCATCATCGTGCTGCGCGCCACCGCCTTGTCCCCCATGCGTTCGATCGCCTCCGGCGACGGTCCGATGAAGACCAGTCCCGAATCAGCGACCGCCCGCGCGAAGCGGGCGTTCTCCGAGAGAAAGCCGTACCCGGGATGGATCGCCTCGGCCCCGGTGGTGAGCGCCGCCGCTATGATGTTCGGCATGTTCAGGTAGCTCTGCGCGCTCGCGGGCGGCCCGATGCACACCGCCTCGTCGGCCATCCGTGCGTGGAGGCAGTCCTCGTCGGCCTGCGAGTAGACGGCGACCGTGGCGATGCCCATCTCCTTGCACGCGCGTATGACGCGCAGGGCGACCTCGGCACGGTTCGCGATGAGAATCTTCGTGAACACGCGGCTAACCGAGCGGCTCGTAGTAGAAAAGGACGGTCCCGTATTCCACAGGCGCGGAGTCCCCGAGCGGGATTTCGCGGATGACTCCGGGCTCTTCCGCCGTGATCTCGTTCATAAGTTTCATCGCCTCGAGGATGCAGACGGCCTGACCCGTTTCGATCGCGTCGCCCACGCTCACGAACGCGTCTGCCCCCGGCGACGGCGAACGGTAGAACGTCCCCACCATCGGCGCGATGATGCTCTTCCATGTCGCTGGGCGCTCCCCGTCGTCACGCACGGCGACGTCCACCGGAGTCGGTAGGGCCATGGCTCCTGAGGTCGCCGACGGCGCGACGCCAACGTTCGCGTCAACGGTGGCGCTCGATACGCCTTTGCGTATCACCACCTTCGCGCCGCCCTCCTCGACCACGACCTCGTTCACGTCGCTCAGTTCGACGATCTTGATCAGCTCCCGGATCTGATTGACATCCACTGGCTGTTCCTCCCTGCACGTATTGATCTCCTCGCCCATCATGAACACGGCGCTCTCAGCGCCCTCCTGGTGCAGCGTGAGGTAGGTCCGGGCCTCGTTGGGGAACATCGCGTACATCAGCACGTCTTCTTCACTCCGAGCGAGGTCGCCGATCTCAGCTTCCACCTCGGCGTAGGTGGTGGTCACCAGCGAGCCGGGACGGACGTCGGCAGACAAGCGCTCCTCGTCGCCGAGGACCTTGGTCACGATCTCCTCGTCCATCGGTCCCGGGGCCATGCCGTACAAGCCTCTGATGTAATCCTTCATCTCCTGCGGGACCACTGCCCACCGCTTGCCGGTCAGCACGTTGATGACCGCCTGCGTGCCCACGATCTGCGAGAGCGGCGTGACGAGCGGAGGGAATCCGACCTCGGCGCGCACCTTCGGGATCTCCTTGAGCACGTCGGGCAGACGATCGCTCGCCTTCTGGAGCTCGAGCTGACTGACCAGGTTCGAGAGCATCCCGCCGGGTACCTGGTGGCTGAAGACCTCCATGTGCATGAGAGACGTGACGCCCCGCTTGAGCTTCTTGCGCTCCCTGACGTCCTCCCAGTACTCGGCGATCTCGAAGAGCAAGTCGAGGTCGAGCCCGGTGTCGTACGGACTCTCTTTGAACGCCGCGACGATCATCTCGACCGCCGGCTGGCTGTTGCCAAAGGCGAGCGCCACCACCGCGGTGTCGATGATGTCCGCGCCGGCCTCCGCGGCCTTCAGGTAGTTCATCGGCGCCATACCGCCGATGTAGTGGCAGTGCACGTGGACGGGAAGCCCGACCTCCTCTTTCAGGGCGCGCACCATCTTCTCGGTACGGAACGGGGTGAGCATCCCGGCCATGTCCTTGATGGCGATCGTGTCGGCCCCGATCTCCTTGAGCTCGAGCGCGTACTCGATGTAGGAGTCGAGCGTGTGGACCGGGCTCACGGTGTAGCTGATCGCGCCCTCCAGCAGCCCGCCGCACTCCTTCACGGCCGCCGCCGACACCTCGACGTTACGGATATCGTTGAGCGCGTCGAAGTTGCGGAAGACGTCGATGCCGTTGCGCTTGCTCGCGTGCACGAAGCGCCGGACGATCTCATCGGAGTAGTGACGGTAGCCGACGAGGTTCTGGCCCCGCAGGAGCATCTGCAGCGGGGTCCGAGGGCAGTGCTTCTTGATCGTGCGCAGTCGCTCCCAGGGGTTCTCGTCGAGGAAGCGCAGGGCCGCGTCGAACGTCGCTCCGCCCCACGCCTCAAGCGCCCAGTAGCCCACCGAGTCCATCTTGCTCAGGATGGGCAGCATGTCCCGAACTTCCATGCGTGTCGCCCACAGCGACTGGTGGGCGTCACGCAGGGTGGTGTCAACGACGCTGACTGGTTGCATGTTGTCGTCCCCTCTCAACGCGAGACGGTTGGCTGGCTCACAGCGAGCGGCCGAATGCGCGGCCGACGGCGGTCGATGCCGCGTCTGGACAGTATATCCGAGCCACCTTACACCCGTGTGACGTAGCGCCCGTCACGGGTGTCGATCCTGAGGCGGTCGCCGATCTCGACGAACATCGGCACCTGGACCACGGCACCTGTCGCGAGCGTCGCGGGCTTGCTGCCTCCCTGGACGGTGTCACCCTTGAACCCCGGCTCGGTGCTGGTCACCTCGAGCTCGACGAACATCGGCGGCTCGATGCCCATCATCTCTCTGCCCGCGTACATCACCTGGACCTCGTCGTTCTCGGAGAGCCAGCGGGCCGCGTCGCCGACGAAGCCCGCGTCGAGCTCGAACTGCTCGAACGTGTCGGCGTCCATGAAATGGAATGCCGCGCCCTCCCGGTAGAGGTATTGCATGCGCTTCGTCTCGATTCTGACGTCCTCAAGCTTCTCGCCCGCGCGAAAGGTCACGTCGACCACTCGTCCCGAGGAGAGTTCCTTAAGCTTGGTCCGGACGAACGCGCCGCCTTTCCCTGGCTTGACGTGCTGGAACTCGATCACGGTCCACAGCTTCCCGTCGTGCGAGATGCACATGCCGTTCTTGAGGTTGTTGGTGGAGACTGCCATCGTTCCAGCCTTTCGATCAGTGCGCGTCTACAACTCGATGAGGTCGCGCGGCGCGGTCGAGAGCACGCGGCACCCGCCGTCTCCGACGACCACTAAGTCCTCGATTCTAACACCGAACCGTCCGGGCACGTAGACGCCCGGCTCGATCGTGACCACCGCTCCCAGGGGAACGGGGCGCACACCTTTCGGGGACAGGGTAGGCGACTCATGCACTTGGAGTCCCACCCCGTGACCGAGCCCGTGGCCGAAGTACTCCGCGAGCCCGTCACGCTCGAGCGCGGCGCGTGCCACCCGGTCGATCTCGACACCCGGCACGCCGCCTCGCACCGCCTCGCGGCCACGTTCGTTGGCCGCCTGGACGCTCTCGTAGACGCGCCTGAACTCCGAGGTCGCGCGACCGATCACCACCGTC
>DASSAH010000212.1:0-1516 GCA_035685585.1 Coriobacteriia bacterium | reverse complement strand
AACGAGGGCTGGGGCGAGGCGCTCGCCTGGCTGCGCGGCTACGTCGACTTCTCGGTGGAGCTGCGCGGCCGCCGCTACTGAGCCCGTGAGGCTGGGGCGGTGTCCTTACGCTCCCAGCAGTGCAGCCGGCACGACCGCAATCCCATCGCGACGGCGGTAGGCTTCCGGCCCCGTGGTGATGACGACCGCGTCAAGCAGGTCGTCGCCCAGGCGCTCGCGAAGCCACAGCAGATGGCGCACGTGTTCATCAGCCACCGCGCGAGCCAACTTCACTTCGATCGCCACTACTCGTTGATCTGCGCGCTCGACCATCAGATCCACCTCGTGGCCACCATCGCGTGTTCGGAAGTGCGAGACGCGCGCCTCGGCCCGTTGCGCGTATGTCCGGACGTCATGGGCGACCTGGGACTCGAAGAGGGCGCCAAGCAGGGTGGCGTCTCGCGGCGCGAGCGGGCCGGCGGGAGTCCCCTCGAGCAGCGTGTCCATGGTCGCCCCGCGCAGGCGAGCCGCCAGCGCGGGATCGGCGAGTTGGTGCTTCGGGGATAGCGCGAGCCGAGCCAGGTCGTTGCGGGCGGGTATCCAGGCGGGGATGGGCTCGATGATCCAGAGACGCTCGAGCGTGTCGAGGTAGCGAAAGACGGTGGTCTTCGCCGGCTTCTCATCATGGCCCGCAGTCGCAGCGTCTCGGATCTTCTCGTACGACACGGTGCCGGAGAGAGCGCTGGCGTGGGCCGTCATCCACCGCCGCAGCGCAGCCTGGTTGCGCACTGGCGTTCCGAGCTCCTCGAAGTCATGATCGATGATGTGCTCGAGGTACCCGTCCAGCTGGGCGCGGACGGCACGCTCGGGCAAGTCACGCAGGCCGGGCAGGCCTGATGCCAGGATCTCGTACGCATACCGTTCGACCGTCACGTCGGTGCTTCCCGTGAGCGGTGCTCGCCCTCCGCCCAACAGCTCGGTCAGGCTCACGGTCGGTACGCCCGCGCCACGTTCGGCCAACGTCATCGAACGCATGCGCAACGAGATGATCCGCGCCGCGCCGCTGTGCGTCGGTGGGTTCCTTGGGCCGGCCGATCCAGTCAACAGGTACTGGCCCGGACTGCGGTCGTCATCGACAGCTCGCCGGACGAGATCCCAGGTCTCGGGCAGCGCCTGCCACTCGTCGATGAGGATCGGCCGAGCACCGGCGGTCACACGTTCCGGATCTGCCTGGATGACCGCTCGCACCGCGGCGTTGTCGAGACGGTACGAGGTGGCAGCGCGACGGAGGGCGGTCTCGGTCTTGCCGACTCCGCGTGGTCCCTCGATCGCGATCGCCGCGACGCCAAGCATCAGCTCATCGAGTTCATCGTCCACGACCCGCCGGCGGTAGTCGGACACGCGTCTGGCACCTCCACCGCCTTCTATGCTCCCATCCGCGGTCATCCTACGCTACCATCCGCGGCGGCGCTTCGAGTTCCGTTGGCCGTGGCTGCCGGGCGATGCCTGGGAGACGACCGTCACGATCACGCTGGAG
>DASSAH010000211.1:0-1768 GCA_035685585.1 Coriobacteriia bacterium | reverse complement strand
CATGGTGCAGCTGGACGGCGGCCGTTTCGCGACCAGCGACTTCAACGACCTGTACCGGCGCGTCATCAACCGCAACAACCGACTGAAGCGGCTGATCGAATTGCGCGCGCCCGACATCATCATCCGCAACGAGAAGCGCATGCTGCAGGAGGCCGTCGACGCGCTGTTCGACAACGGCCGCCGTGGCCGGCCGGTCACTGGTCCGGGCAACCGCCCACTGAAGTCGATCAGCGACATGCTCAAGGGCAAGCAGGGCCGCTTCCGCCAGAACCTGCTCGGCAAGCGCGTGGACTACTCGGGGCGCTCGGTCATCGTTGTCGGACCCGAGCTCAGGCTTCACCAGTGCGGTCTGCCCAAGACGATGGCGCTTGAGCTCTTCAAGCCGTTCGTCATGAAGCGCCTGGTCGACCTCGATCACGCGCAGAACATCAAGAGCGCCAAGCGCATGGTCGACCGTGGCAAGGGCGTGGTGTGGGACGTGCTCGAGGAGGTCATCACCGAGCACCCGGTGCTGTTGAACCGGGCGCCTACCCTGCACCGTCTCGGCATACAGGCGTTCGAGCCCGTCCTCGTGGAGGGCAAGGCGATTCGCATCCATCCGCTCGTCTGCACGGCGTTCAACGCGGACTTCGATGGCGACCAGATGGCGGTTCACGTGCCGCTGTCCGCCGAGGCGCAAGCCGAGGCCCGCATCCTCATGCTTTCGACGAACAACATCAAGTCACCCGCGCACGGCCGCCCGCTCACGACGCCGACTCAGGACATGGTCATCGGGCTGTACTATCTCACCGCCGAGCGTGAGGACATGCCCGGGGAGGGCCGCGTCTTCTACAGCTTCGATGAGGCGATGTTGGCGTACGACAGCCGCTCCGGACTCGACCTGCAGGCCAGGATCTCCGTACGCCTGACGGCGGATCTGCACGTGGAACGCAGCCAGGGAGAGTCCACGGATGCTGCGTCCGGTTCGCGTCTTGAGACGACCGTCGGGCGGATCATCTTCAACCGTTCGCTGCCGCCGGACTACCCGTACATCAACTACGAGGTCGACAAGAAGGGGATCTCGCGGATCGTCGAGGACTGCGCCAACCGCTACTCGACGAACGAGATGTCAGCTACGCTCGATGAGCTCAAGCGCCTTGGCTTCCACTACGCCACGCGGGCAGGTCTGACCGTGTCCGTCTACGACGCTAAGATCCCCCCCAGCAAGGACGCGATCCTTGCGAGCGCCCAGGCGACCGTCGACACGATTGACGACCAGTACGACCGGGGTCTCATCACAGCGGACGAGCGGCACCGCCAGATCGTCGACGTGTGGACGCGCGCTACCGATGAGGTCGGCGACGCGATGGCCGCGAACTTCGACAAGTTCAATCCGATCTTCATGATGGCGAACTCCGGCGCGCGCGGTAACATCAAGCAGATTCGGCAGCTTGCCGGCATGCGCGGTCTCATGGCCAATCCGCGCGGCGACATCCTCGACCGCCCCATCAAGGCGAACTTCCGCGAAGGACTCTCGGTCCTTGAGTACTTCGTCTCGACCCACGGAGCACGGAAAGGTCTCGCGGACACCGCGTTGAGGACGGCGGATTCCGGCTATCTCACCCGTCGGCTCGTCGACGTGGCGCAAGACGTCATCGTTCGCGAGAGCGACTGCGGCACCGACCAGGGCGCGAGCTTCGCCCTCAGGCCCGAGAACAGCCTCGTGGCGGTAGACCCCAACCTGGTCGGCCGCTGCCTGCTCGAACCCGTCGTCAACCCCGAGACGGGC
>DASSAH010000210.1:0-5592 GCA_035685585.1 Coriobacteriia bacterium | reverse complement strand
AGCCGCTCCGGTGGCCGTTGACAGGTATCGAGGTGGCTCCGGGTGAAGCGCCAGCGTCAGTCAGAGTCTTGTCGGTCAAGATCGAGAACTCGCCGGCGGCGCGTCCCCAGACCGGCCTCGACATGGCCGACGTCGTCTACGAGACGCTTACCGAGGGGGGGATCAGCCGGTTCAACGCCCTGTTCCACTCGCGCCTGCCCGATGAGATCGGCCCCGTCCGCAGCGCGCGTATGTCCGACGTTCAGCTCGTCCCCCAGTACTCGGCGCTGCTCGCGCACTCGGGGGCGAACACAGGGATTCTCTCCGCGATGCGGTCCGCCGGTCTTGAGGTCGTCGACCACGCACGCGCGGGCGCGGCCTATCGGCGTGCGGCGGACCGGCGTGCGCCTCACAATCTCTACCTGAATCCCGCGCGCGCTCGTGAAATCGCCCTGGGGATGGGCTATCCCGCAGCTCAGGAGCTGAAAGGATTGCAGTTCTCTCCGTCGGTGGACTCGACCATCCCCGTGTCGCAGGTGACCGTCCCGTTCTCGAGGGCGAACTCAGTGGTGTGGGAATACGACCCGGGGGCGAACCGGTACCTGCGCGCCAACAACGGACGTCCGCACATCGACCGGGCGTCGGGCGAGCGCGTTTCGGCGACGAATGTCGTTGTCCTCTGGACTCGCTCCAGCGCGACCGGCCCGCGGGGCATCGGCGGAGCAACGCTTGAGATCGAACTCGTCGGCGAGGGCAGGATGGCGCTGTTCAGGGACGGAGTGAGGGTCGACGGCGAGTGGGCGTCCGATGGCGAGACGCCGCCGGTCTTCAGGAATCAAGACGGCGAGATCGTGCGCTTGCGCCCGGGCGTCACCTGGTTCCAGGTGGTCCCGCTCGACGTCAACATCTCCATGCGGTGAGTGCCGCTCGGCCGGGTATTCCGCACGACGACGCTGCTTGTACGGTGTAGCGCGGCGCGGGTACAATCAGGAACCGTTCAGGAGGCAACCTGTTTCGAGGCCGCACCGTCCAGCCATCTCCCAGAGGAGTGTTCGAGTGAGTGACGCAGCCAAGGCGACCGGCACCCTGAGAGTCAAGACCGGTCTCGCCGAGATGCTCAAGGGCGGCGTCATCATGGATGTCGTGACGGCTGAGCAGGCGAGGATCGCGGAGGACGCCGGCGCCGTCGCCGTGATGGCGCTGGAGCGAGTCCCGGCCGATATACGTGCCACCGGGGGAGTCGCCCGGATGGCCGATCCTACGGTCGTCACCGAGATCATGGAAGCGGTGACGATCCCCGTGATGGCCAAGTGCCGCATCGGCCATTTCGTCGAGGCGCAGGTGCTCCAGAGTCTGGGCGTCGACTACATCGACGAGTCTGAGGTCCTCACCCCCGCTGACGAGCAGTACCACGTCGACAAGTGGGCGTTCACGGTGCCGTTCGTGTGCGGGGCCCGCGATCTGGGGGAGGCGCTTCGGCGCATCGCGGAAGGGGCGGCGATGGTGCGCACGAAGGGCGAGCCGGGAACGGGGAACGTAGTCGAAGCGGTGCGCCACATGCGGACCATGACAGAGGGGATCGCCTGGGTCGCGGGCGTCAGGTCCGACCAGCTCTACGACGCGGCGAAACAGCTAGGCGCTCCGTACGAGCTCGTGCGGTGGGTGGCCGAGAACGGCAGGTTGCCGGTGGTGAACTTCTCGGCGGGCGGCATCGCCACCCCGTCCGACGCGGCGCTGATGATGCAGCTCGGCTGCGATGGCGTGTTCGTCGGCAGCGGCATCTTCAAGAGCGGTGACCCGGCGAAGCGCGCGCGCGCGATCGTCGAAGCGACGACCCACTTCGAAGACCCCGAGATCATAGCGAAGGTCTCCCGGGACCTCGGCGAGCCGATGGTCGGCATCAACATCCCCGACATCCCCGCGGCGGAACGGATGCAGGAGCGGGGCTGGTAGCGTGCGTATCGGCGTGCTCGCTCTGCAGGGAGCGTTCAGAGAGCACATCATGGTCTTCGAGGCGCTGGGTGTGTCGGTTCGCGCCGTGCGGCTGCCCTCGGACCTCGAGCTGCTGGACGGCCTGGTCATCCCCGGTGGGGAGTCCACCGCGATCGCCACGCTCATGACGACGTACGGGTTCTACGAGCCGATCGTCAGGCGCCATGCGGCCGGCATGAGCGTGTGGGGTACGTGCGCGGGTGCGATTCTCGTCGCGAAGCGCGTTCTTGACGCGGTCCCTGGGCAGGAGAGCCTGATGCTCATGGACGTCACGGTGCGACGCAACGCGTTCGGGCGGCAGGTCGATTCGTTCGAGGCGGACGTGGATTTCGCACACATCAAGGGCGGCCCGTTTCGCGGCGTCTTCATCCGGGCGCCGTGGATCGAAGAGGCGGGTGCGGGAGTCGAGGTCCTGGCGTCACACGACGGTCGCGCCGTCGCCGCGAGACACGGTGGTCTCATGGTCACGGCGTTCCATCCCGAACTCACGGGGGATCCTCGCATCCACCGCTATTTCACACAGAGTGTGGTCGGCGCCTCCCGCGCCTGAACAGCGAAGCGCGCGTTCGTACTCGCCGGCGCGCGCCGGCGCGCGACTCGCGGAGCCGTCGGCGACGGGCGGAGAGGAGAGCATGTGGCGGGTCATTCGAAGTGGGCGACCACGAAGCATCGCAAAGCCGCTCAGGACAAGAAGCGTTCGGCGCTCTTCAGCAAGCTCTCACGGATGATCACGGTCGCGGCGAAAGCGGGCATGGACGCGAATCCGGACAGTAACGCATCGCTCGCGGCGGCGATCGCGAAGGCGAAGAGCTACTCGCTTCCCAAGGACAGGATCGAGTCCGCCATCGGTAAAGCGTTCGGGCCGGGGGAGTCGGCCGCATACGAGGAGGTCGTCTACGAGGGGTATGGCCCCGCTGGCGTCGCCATCTATGTCGAGGCGCTCACCGACAACAGGAACCGAACCGCGGCCGACGTGCGCTCGGCCTTTTCGCGCGCTGGCGGGAACCTGGGGGCGACCGGGTCGGTGGCCTTCCAGTTCCAGCGCAAAGGCCAGGTCGTGCTCGAGTCCACGACGGCGCAAGGAGAAGACGACCTGGTGCTCGTGGTCGCCGATGCGGGCGGTGAGGACCTCGAAGCGACTGGCGAGGAGTGGGTCGTCACGACCGCGCCGGTCGAGATGATGCGAGTGAAGGCCGCGCTCGAGGCCGTCGGGCTGCCCGTGAAAGGCGCCGAACTCGTCATGGATCCCGTCAGCGAGACCGTCGTGAGTGCGGCCGAAGCGTCGAGAGTCCTGCGCCTCATCGACCAACTCGAAGCCTTCGATGACGTCCAGAACGTCTATCACAACATGGCGTTCACCGATGAGATCGCCGCCTCACTGAGCGAGTGACCAGCCGCTGGCTCGTTGCGCTGGTGCGCGTGGAGCACTATCCTGAACATATGTTCGATTCTCACGACGCGAGGGGAGCGCGGTGATCATCCTCGGTATCGATCCCGGGCTCGCGAACACCGGCTGGGGAGTCGTTGAGCAGGCAGGAAGCCGCGTACGATGTCTGGCGTACGGGTGCATCACCACGTCGCCCGCCGAGGCGCTGCCCGAGCGGCTCGCCGCAATCCACCAGCGGTTACGCGACGTGATCGCGCGCCATCGACCGCACGCGTGCGCGGTGGAGAGCGTGTACTTCGGTACGAACGCCCGGACGGCGTTCTCGACGGGCCAAGCGCGCGGCGTCGCGATCCTCGCGACAGCCGACGCGAGCCTTGAGCTGGGAGAGTACGGGCCCGGCGAAATCAAGCTGGCAGTGACTGGGAACGGCTCGGCAGACAAACGCCAGACGCAGTACATGGTGAGGATCATCCTCGGACTCGACGCCGCCCCGTCGTCCGACCATGCGGCTGACGCGCTCGCCGCGGCGATCTGCCACGCGCACTGGCGCACGGCGCCGGGTGCGCTCCGGAAGGCGCACGCGTGATCGAGTCGATCACAGGGCGCATCGCGTCGAAGGCCGCCACCCATTGTGTAGTCGATGTCGGAGGGGTGGGCGTGAGGCTGGCGATGCCGACGGGCTCCCTCGCGCTCCTGCCGTACGAGGGTGACATCGTGACACTCTTCGCCTACCTCCACGTGCGACAGGACGAGTGGTCCCTCTTCGGGTTCCAGTCGGCTGCGGAGAGAGAGCTGTTCGAGCGTCTGATCACCGTCAGCGGGGTCGGCCCGAAGGTCGCGCTCGCAGCGCTCTCCTCGCTCGACCCCGAGGGACTCGCTCATGCCATTTGTGGCGAGGACGTTGCGGCGATCTCGAGTGTGCCTGGCATCGGGACGAAGACAGCGCAGCGCATCATCCTCGAGCTCAAGGAGAAGCTGGCCGTGCCGACAGGTGCGGCGCTTCATGCCGAGGTAGGCCGAGGAGCCCTTGCCGAGGCCCGAGAGGTGCTCGTCGGGATGGGGTTCTCGGCGGCCGAGGCGGCAGGTGCTCTCAAGGGTCTTCAGGGTTCCGACGTGTCTGCGCTGGTGAGGGCGGCGCTCAGGCGGCTCGGCGGAGGCTCTGAGTGAGCGCCGACTGGGAGAACGAGGAGCGGTTGTGGCCCGAGGAGGCGGAGCGGCTGGTCAGCGCCGGACAGACCGACGACGACCTCGAGGTCGACCAGTCGCTGCGTCCTCGTCAGCTCGATGAATACCTGGGCCAGCGGCGGGTCAAAGAGAACCTGGCTGTCCTCATCGACGCGGCTCGCGGCCGTGGCGAGCCGCTCGACCACATTCTGCTCTCCGGTCCTCCCGGTCTCGGCAAGACGACGCTCGCGTCAGTCATAGCGTCCGAGCTCGGAGTTCGCGTCAAGACGACGAGCGGGCCGGCGATTGAGCGGGCCGGTGACCTTGCCGCGATCCTGTCCAATCTTGAGGCGCGCGACGTGCTGTTCATCGACGAGATCCATCGCCTCAATCGGGCGGTCGAGGAGGTCCTCTATCCAGCGATGGAGGATTTCGCGCTCGACATCATCATCGGGAAGGGTCCCGCCGCCAGAAGCCTGAGGCTCGACATCCCCCGGTTCACCTTGGTCGGGGCGACGACTCGCACGGGTCTGCTCACCGGCCCGCTCCGGGACCGGTTCGGCATGGCGTTTCGACTCGACTACTACTCGCCCGACGAGCTCGCCTCGATCGTGACGCGCTCCGCCGGGATTCTCGGCGTGTCGATCGACGAGCACGGCGCGGTCGAGGTCGCGCGACGCTCCCGAGGCACGCCCCGGCTGGCCAACAGGCTCCTCAAGCGGGTGCGAGACTACGCTCAAGTGCGCCACGAGGGGCGCGTGACCGAGGACATCGCCTCTGAAGCGCTCGCCTTCTTCGAGGTCGACCACATCGGCCTCGACAAGATGGACCTCGCGATCCTGGCGACGCTGGCGTTCAAGTTCAGCGGGCGGCCGGTCGGGCTGAACACGCTCGCCGCGGCTGTGGGGGAGGAGCCGGACACCCTCGAAGACGTCTACGAACCGTACCTCCTGCAGCTGGGGTTCCTCGCTCGCACGCCGAAGGGCAGGCAAGCGACGCCGCGCGCCTACGAGCATCTCGGTATCGAGCCGGACGAGCGGCCGCCCGCGGGCCAGGACGGACTCTTCTAG
>DASSAH010000209.1:0-2889 GCA_035685585.1 Coriobacteriia bacterium | reverse complement strand
GAGTATAACCACAGACGGGGGCCGACGCAACGGCCGGGGGCTGCGACTTGCGTGCATCGAACGTCTCGGCGCTTCAGCAGACGCCGAGCGTCTCGGGACGAGTGTGCCTGACGGCGTTCTGCTGGAAGCGCTTGTTAGACGCCTCGATCTACTGGGCGAGAGCTTCAGCCGTCCGCTTAATTCCATCCATGGTCTTTCGAGAGAAGAGAGCGCCCCCGAAGTTAAACGGTCCGTTCCACATCCATCGAGCAAAGCCGGTTTCTGTGCCATCTGCCCGCATTCTAAGGATGAGCCTGGTGCCACCCGCGCTGGTCGGCCGGAGAATCCAAGCCATCGTGTTGGCGGACCACGTTTCGGGTTGCGACGGCTCGCCTATTTGTTGCGCCGTCAACGACCCTGCCAGCATCACGAGCGCCTGATCGGTGTTCGCTTCTATGACCGTGTACGCGACCGCGTCGTTGATGTTGATCCGATCGCCGACCTTCACTGCCTGGAGCTCAGGCACAATTCGGGTGGAGTAGTGTCCGTCGACGAAGTCCGAAGAACCGGTGGCATTGTAGAACCAATCCCACCCGTACCAGCCCGCGCGGTGCTGACCCATTTGTTGGATGAGCGCATAGACGATTTGCGGAGGCGCGTCGATCGTGATTGCTTTCGTCGAGTTCTCGCGGGGCGCTGGGATGATGTCGTCACCGGGGAAGGTCGTGGCTGTCTCCTGTTCAGTCGCGCCCCAAGAGTCCGTGAAGGATCTCGTTAGCGGCGGAACGAGCACAAGGCCGAGGATGAAGAGTGCGATCATGGCTCCAAGAACGACTGCAATCCACTTGATGGTCGCTAGGATCACGGTCATAGCCACCCCTCCCATCGAACAGACGGCCTGTGCGTCTAACGTCTTGGCGCTTCAGCAGACGCTGAGCCCTCCAGGATGAGTGTACCTGACGGCGTTCTGCTGGAAGCGCTTGTTAGGCCCCCGACGGCCGGCCTGACTAGCCCTGTGGCCGTGCAATGAACGTATACGCTCGAACATGATTGATACGCCAGCCCTCGCGAGTTCTCACAAGGACGTCGGTGAAGTCATGCCGCAGTGGTTCTGGCCCAGGTCCGAAGTCCGCGATGACGGCGTCGGCGTCGACCAAGGCGACGTCTGGCGCGACGAAGTGGACCGCCCTTATCCGCGACGTGTGCGTGGATCCTCTGGCCGCGCCGTCGAACAGAGCGTTGAAGGATGTCTCGACCGCATCGCGCCCGATGGTCATCTCCCCGTACGGATTGACGATGACGACCCGCTCCGTGAGGAGTTGCAGAAGTGACGCGAGGTCACCGGCGTTCCACGCGGCGTCGTAGGCGGCCTCGACGGCCCGGACAGCGGCCTCGTCGTCTCGTGCGGACTGCCCCCGCTCTGCATTCACCCTAGTACCCCCTCTCGCGCCTGCCACATCAGGTGGGCCTAACGCCTGGCGGATGAGCGGCGGCCCACCCGCGTGCTTCAGTGTAGCGCTCGCGGCCGCCCGCTCGATCCGCTTGTTAGCTAGGCGGCTGCCGGACCCGTATCGAGAGTCCCCCGGGGTGCGCCGGTCAGCCAAAGAACGGAAACACCGCAGGCCCAGCACCACGCCACCCCGCCCAGGAGCGGCAGGGGACTCCAGTCGGGAAGCCCGAATACGATCAGGTGCAGACAGAAGAAGGCGGCGAATCCTGCGAGTGCAAATCGGATGAACGCCGAGGGGCGGCATCCGGACCTGCGAACGAGTATCGCGACTGCCACGCAAGCGAGGGCGGCGAGATAGCCGATGGCGACCAAAGCTGCGTAGAGCGACGGGCTTTCGGGTGCGAACGTCCAGATGCCGAAGGCGGCTGCAAGCTCGCCGAGTACGCCGAAGACGACCCACGCGAGTACGATGAAGGCTGCGGCCTTCATCCCGCTCACTAGACGATTCGCCACCGCACCCCCCGCCCTAGCTAACGTCTCGGCGCTTCACCAGCGGCGCGCCGGCGAGCGTCTGCCACCCGAGTCTACCCCACGCGGCGCGCCGTCTGTGTGGAAGCGCGGGTTAGGCACGAGCTGACCACCCGTACTCGAGCTCATCCTCGATGGGTATGCCACCCTCCCCGATGAGCGGAATCTCGGGCTTGAGGGCACGTGCGTGAGTCACCGCCCCGCGATGGACCGCGACAAGTGACCACCCGAGCGAGCGATACAGCGACTGCGCAGCGACGTTATCGTTGGTGGTGACGAGCCACGCCCGTGCACAGCCGAGGTCCCGCAACCGATCGCACAGCGAACGCACGAGGGCTGTGGCTACTCCCTTGCGAGGGCAGGCCGAGACCAGCGCGATCAGCTCGCACTGGTCGCCCTCCGGGCGAAACAGCAACAGTCCGGCGCGCTCGCTGTCGCGGATGGCAACCAGACCGGGCAGCAGAGCCGCGTCGTGAAGCCGACCGCGCGAGACAATCCTGGTCGAGCCGAAGTGCCCAGAGACGAGGGCATCCGCCCAGGCGCGATCATGAGCATCAAGCGAGCGAATCTCCACAAGTGACCCACTCTGTGCCTAACGTGCGTGCGCATAACTCGCGCGCCCTGCGCTTTCAGGTCGATTCTACCTCGTGCGCGTCGAGTTGATGCGCTTGTTAGACGGGCCGTCCATGATGCATTCCGTCTCTAAGGCGCCCCAGCGAACGGCTCACCCATCAGTTCCCCGAGCGCCCTCATGACCCGATCGTCAGTCTCCTGAGTCACCTCTGGAAGATTGATGCTGCCCCGGTTTCGTGGACACTCTTCGTTAGGCCGCACTGGCCTCGGCTGATGTCAGTGTAGCGTGGATCTGCTCGAACACGAGCGGGCTCTTGTAACCGAGCGCGGAGTGCCGGCGTCGGCGGTTGTAGAAGCCC
>DASSAH010000208.1:0-2545 GCA_035685585.1 Coriobacteriia bacterium | reverse complement strand
GGTTTGGTTAGAATCAGACGAGGGTTTCCGGGCGCGATTCCCTTTCCAACTTCACCCAACGTGGGGAGTCCTAAACAGATGAGCGACGCCTCGTTCTACCTGACGACACCGATCTACTACGTGAACTCCGTCCCGCATCTCGGCACAGCGTATACCACCATCGCGGCGGACGCCCTCGCTCGCTATCGCCGCATGACCGGCTACGACGTGCACTTCCTCACCGGCCTCGACGAGCACGGCCAGAAGGTGGCGCAGGCTGCCGAGGAAGGCGGGATGACGCCTCAGGAGTGGGTGGACTCGATGGCGCCCGCGTTCCTCGACGCATGGAGGATGCTGGCTATCACCAACGACGACTTCATCCGGACCACCGAAGCTCGCCACGAGCGGGGCGTGCAGGCGTTCTGGACCGAGCTGCACGACCGGGGCTACCTCTACCAGGGTCACTACGAGGGCTGGTACTGCGTTCCGTGCGAGACGTACTTCGCTGATGACCAGGTCACGGACAGCGAGTGTCCGTCGTGTGGCCGCGAGGTCACCTACTTGGCGGAGGACAACTGGTTCTTCAAGCTCTCGGAGTTCGGCGACCGGCTCCTCGAGCTGTACGAGGCCCGCGCGGCGGAAGGCCGCCCGTTCATACGGCCGGAGAAGCGGGCGAACGAAGTCATCTCGTTCGTCAGAGGCGGGCTCAAGGACCTCTCCATCTCGCGGACGACGTTCACGTGGAGCGTCCCGCTCCCATTCGGTGAGGGTCACGTCACGTACGTGTGGATCGACGCGCTGCTCAACTACATCACGGCGATCGGCTACGGCGACCCGGCGAAGTCGGCCGAGTTCGAGCGCCGCTGGCCCGCGCAGTTCCACTTCGTCGGCAAGGACATCATCCGCTTCCACTGCGTCATCTGGCCCGCGATGCTGATAGCCGCCGGACTCGAGGTCCCTGAGTGCGTCTACGCACATGGCTTCCTGCTCACCAAGGGCGAGAAGATGAGCAAGTCAAAAGGGAACGTCGTCACTCCCGCTTCGCTCGTGGAGCGCTTCGGGGTCGACGCGTACCGCTACTACTTCCTGCGGGACGTCCGCTTCGGCGAAGACGGGTCGATCTCGATGGAGGCGATGGTCCAGCGATACAACGGCGACCTCGCCAACGACTGGGGCAACCTCTGCTCCCGGCTGTTCAACATGACCGAGAAGTACCTCGACGGAGTGGTGCCGGTCCTGCCGAGAGGAATCGCGACAGACGCGGACGTGACGTTGCGCGCGATCGCGGGAACGCTGCCGGAGCGCTATGAGGCGGCCCTGACCGAGCTCGACTACGGCTCGGCGCTGGAGGCGGTGTGGGAGCTCATCAAGTATACGAACGGCTATCTGGAGAGTGCGGCGCCGTGGAACCTCGCGAAAGCCGAGGAGACCCGCTCCCGCCTCGAGACCGTTCTCTTCAACGCGCTTGAAGCGGTGCGCATCGCTGCGCTGTTCTGCGCTCCCGTCATGCCGCTCACGAGCGCCGAGGTCTGGCGAAGGCTCGATCTCGGAGACATCGGCGCCGTCACCGACGTTGCGGCTGAGGCGGTGTGGGGCCAGCTGCCCGCAGGCAACCGGGTCACGAAGGGCGACCCTCTGTTCCCCCGCATCTACGAGGAGTGAGCGGTCTGGCGAGCGGCACATGACGGAGGACCCATGCCTCACGACCGGCTGAGGGAGCTGCCTCGCATCGGCCCGGTGGCCGACACGCACGCGCACCTCGACATGCTCGATGACCCGCCGGGTGCCGTGGAGAACGCGGCGTTGGCGGGAGTCGGTCTGATAGCGACCGTCGCCGACGTGACCGAGGACGCCGAGCGTACGTTCGAGGAGCTTGGCGGGTGGATCGCGGAGGCCTCGGGACGCCTCGCCGCACGGAGGTGCGAAGGGGTCGTTCTGCCCGACGTGCGGATCGTCGTCGGCGCCCACCCGCACAACGCGCTCGCGTTCGACGCGTCCGCGCTCGCCCGCCTGCGCGAACTGGCCGCGGATTCTCGCGTGGCGGCGATCGGCGAGGCGGGCCTCGACTTCCACTACGACCACTCGCCACGCGAAGACCAGCGCCGCGCGTTCAGGTCGTCGGTCCGCGTCGCTCACGAGTGCGGCCTGCCGCTCGTGGTGCATCTCCGGGAGGCGCACGCCGAAGGACGTGCCGTGCTTCAGGAAGAGGGGGTTCCTGACGCCGGGTGCGTCATCCACTGCTTCACGGAAGACGCCTCGACGGCGCTGTCCTTTGCCGAGATGGGCTGTCACGTCTCGTTCGCCGGTCCCCTGACGTTCAAGAAGGCCGACACCGTCCGGGCGACAGTCAGCGAGCTTCCGCTCGAGCGAATTCTGACCGAGACGGACTGTCCGTTCCTCGCGCCGGAGCCCTACCGTGGTCGACGCAACGAGCCCGCGTGGGTGACCTTCGTCGTGGCGGCCGTGGCCGCCGCGCGGCCCGAGCCGGCGGCCCACGTGACGCGCGTGCTCTACGAGAACGCGAGGCGGCTCTTCTGTGGTGAGGCGGCCGGCAGATGAGCGGCTC
>DASSAH010000207.1:0-2098 GCA_035685585.1 Coriobacteriia bacterium | reverse complement strand
GCGCTCGTCGCCGAGCCGGTCAGGGAGGTGAGGTAATGGCGTTCACCACTGCGAGGACATGGGTAGCTGGGGAGACAGTCACGGCTGCCCTGCTGAACACGCACGTCCGGGATAACACCCAGCACGTGTACAACGCGATCTCGGGCGTCGACACGCAGAACGTCGCGGTTCACGCGAACAAGACGCTGACGCAGGGCGGACTCCGCGCGCAACGGCACCCCTACGCCAACGAGCGGCATATGGAGAGCGGGACGAACAATCACGGCAGCCTGAACGCGGGAACAAATAGCAGCGGGGTCGCGATCACGTTCAGCAACGCCTACGCGTCCGCGCCGAGCGTCGTGGTCAGCGCGACCGGTAGCACTTACCCGGCCGAATCCACGGCAGCGGCCAGCAACGTGACGACAACTGGATTCACGCTCACCGCTCGCAACCTTGCATCGGTATCGCAGACGGTCGTGGCCTGCTGGCAGGCAGAAGGGGCCGATTAATGGGCTTCCGCGAGGACGTCGTCGCCATCGTCCGGAATATGGGCGCGAACGGCCAGATCATCGGCGAGCCGGGCCCGACCGGGCCGCGTTGGCCGCACGGAAGCGGATCAAGCGACCGGTCGCGCAGGTAGAGTCCGGGCGGGTCGCAGGCAAGGGACTGGCGCTGCCGGGCGGCGAGGCGACCGAAGCCGAGGAAGAAGACGGGCGCGACATCGGCATGATGATTTCGTACCTCACCGTCGCCGTGCGGCAGCTGGCCGCGCGGATCGAGGCGCTGGAGAGCGCGAAGCCAATCGAGACGACCACGCCGACGGAGGCGATCTAACCAGGAGGGCGCGCCATTGGACACGCTCGTAGACGTCGCTCGGCTGGACGAGCGGCTCAAGGCCATGCAGGACACGCTACATCGGATTGACGAAAACGTCGAGCGGCAGAACGGGCGGGTCCGCAAGCTCGAGAGTTGGCAGTCGGCGATCAAGGGCGGGCTGCTCGTCGTCGGCCTCGTCGCCACGGCCGCGCTCGGAGCGGCGGCGAAGGCGCTGATTGGAGGGTAACGTGACAATCGACTACCTGCGCGGGCTGGTGCGGCCGATGGTGACGCTGGCCGTCGTGCTGGTGCTTTGCGCGCTGACGATCTTCCAGACGATCGTCGAGCGGAAGCTGCCCGATTACTTCCTTGGCTTGGCCGGGCCAATCGTCGGGTACTGGTTCGGGAGCCGGAAAGCGGGGGGTACGCCGTGAACACCCTCGGCCTGCACGTCAACGCCTGGCTCGGCGGCGCGTCGGACGACGTGGCGGCGACCAACTGCCACCTGAAGGTGCTCAACACCGCGCTCGACGTGAGCAAGATCGCCGACTGGCGGGCGCGGAATCCAGACGCGCTGCTCGTCTATCGGGAGGTGTTCCCGGACGGCTCGGACGAGCGTGACACCATCGGGCGTACCGATCGGCTCGCGCGCAACGCCGAGCGGCTACTGCCCTACGGCGTGATCGTCGAAACGCCGTGGAACGAGCAGATGCAGGCGCGCGATTTGCTCGCGCTGCACCGCGATCTGACGTGTCATTCAGTGATGCTGCTGCGCTCGCGCGGCTTCGGTCGGATCGCCGTCGGGCACTTCTCGGTCCAGTGGCCGCGGGTGGCCGACCTCGGCCTGTTCCTGCCGGCGATCCAGGCGGCGGACTACTACTCCTGCCACACCTACGGCGCGCCGAACATCTGGGACAGCTGGGCCGACAATGTCGGGCACGCGATAGCGGTCGCCGAGCTCGTCAAGGCACAGACCGGCCGCGACACGCTCCTGACCGAGTTCGGCATCGACCGCGGCGTCCTCGGCGAGAAGCTGGCGGGCTACCGCGCGTCGGAGTTACCTTCGGGCCAGTACGCCGACCAACTGCGCTGGGCCGGTCACCAGCTGCCGCGGTCGGTCCGCGCGGCGTTCATCTACTGCTGTGGCCAGTTCGGCGACTGGTATTCGTTCGACGTCGCGGGCGAGCGACCGATCCGTGATCTACTCAACGAAAGGTGGGGGCTGCCAGTGGACTTCGTTCTCGGCTTCAAGAGCTTCGCCGACGCGCTGCGGGCGCGCGGGATCGACCCCGGGATACCC
>DASSAH010000206.1:0-5075 GCA_035685585.1 Coriobacteriia bacterium | reverse complement strand
GAACGCATGGTGCTCCGGTAGGCGGTCGATGATCGATCCATCTTCCAGCCGCATGACGTGTGCAAGCCACCTGACCCCGTCATGACCCCTTACACCGCGCGCGGATAGCTGCCGAGCACCTTCACCTCTCTGAGCTTCAGCCGCAGGCACTCGAGCGCGAGCGCAACCTGGGGGTCGAGCGCGTGGCCTTCGAGATCGACAAAGAACATGTACTCGCCGAGCGCTCGCTTGGTCGGACGTGACTGTATCTTGCTCAGATTGATGCCCCCGTACGCGAACTCTGAGAGGATCATGAGCAGGGCGCCGGGGCGGTCCTCGTACATGAACAGCGCGAGCGTGGTCTTGTCCTCCCCGCTCCTGCTGAGAGCCTCTCGCCCGACGACGACGAAGCGCGTCTTGTTGTCGGCGTAATCACCGATGCCGTCCGCCAGGATCACTCCGCCGTAGATCCTCGCGGCGACCCGCGTGCCTACCGCCGCCACCCCGCGCTCCGCGACCGCTCGCTGTACCGCCTCGGCGGTCGAGTTCGCGGCGGCGATCGCCCTGCCAGGCAGGTGCTCGGCAAGCCAGCGGCGGCACTGCGCGGTCGCATGGGGATGACTCGCCACGACTTCGATCTCGTCGAACGCCGCCCCGGGCTCGGCGATGAGCGCGTGGTTGATGTCGAGCACCACCTCGCGGCTGATCGTGAGATCCGTCTCGAACGCAAGCACGTCCAGCGTCGCGTTCACGCTGCCTTCCACCGAGTTCTCGATAGGCACGATGCCGGCCTCGGCATCCCCGGCCTCGACCGCCGCGAACACGTCCTCGACGGTGACGCGCGGCAGCGCCTCCAGGTCCGCGATGCCGAGTGTGAGCAGCGCCTCCTCGGTGAACGTCCCCCTAGGACCAAGAAACGCGTAGCGGGCCATCGGTCCCCTCCTCACCACCGGCATCCGCATCGCGGACCCGCCGCATGCCCGGCGGGCTCGGACACGGTATAGTCGTATCCGCAGGGTACACCCAGCGTGCGGCAGCGTCACGCGACCGTCGGCCACTCAACGAATGAGGACCATCATGCATCCAGACCACCTCCGCCGCCTGCTCGAGGACGTCGCCCGGGGAGAGCTGCCGGTCGACGGGGCTCTCGACCAGCTCAAGTCGCTCCCGTACTCGGACGAGTCCGAGGTCAAGATCGACCACCACCGCGCGCTGCGCTGCGGATTCGCCGAGGTGGTCCTCTGCGAGGGCAAGACCGCCGCACAGGTTCGAACGGCGGCCCGCCAGCTCCTCGAGCACGGCCAGGTGCTCCTCGGCACCCGCGCCACGCCCTCGCACTACCAGTCGGTGGCGCAGGTGGCGGCAGACGCCCGCTACTTCGAGCAGGCGCGCCTCATCGTCGTCGACCGGCGGGAGGAGCGCCCGCAGGTGGGCCACATCGTCGTCGTCACCGGGGGGACGGCGGACGTCCCTGTCGCGGAAGAGGCCGCCATCACGGCGGAGGTCATGGGTAACCGGGTCACGCGCGTCTACGACGTCGGCGTCGCGGGGCTCCACCGGCTGCTCGCGCACCAGGAGGTCCTCCGGGACGCGCGGGCCATCGTCGCCGTCGCGGGGATGGAAGGAGCGCTTCCGTCCGTCGTGACGGGGCTCGTGTCGGTGCCCGTCGTGGCGGTCCCCACGTCCGTCGGCTACGGCGCGAGCCTCAACGGCATAGCCGCACTCCTCGCGATGTTGAACTCGTGCGCGTCGGGGATGTCGATCGTCAACATAGACAACGGCTTCGGCGCGGCGGCGGCCGCGAGCCGGGTCAACCACCACGTCGTGGGCGCTGTCGTGTGATCGCGTACCTCGACTGCGCCACCGGCATCTCCGGCGACAAGTTCCTTGCCGCCCTCGTCGATGCCGGCGCGCCGAAGGACGCCGTGCGCAAGGCGGTTGCGGCGATCGATCCCTCGGTGGCGATCACGTTCGAACCCGTCACTCGAGCCGGCATCCGCGGGCTGTCGGTCAGCGTGCACTCCCACGCCGAGCGGCCCTCGGCAGCCTCCGGCACGTGGAGGTCGATCCGCGCCCTCCTCACTACCGCGGCGCTTCCCCCACGGGCTCGCGAAACCGCCCTGTCCGCGTTCTCGCTTCTCGCCGAGGCCGAAGCGGCCGTTCACGGGAGGGAGGCCGAAGACGTCCACTTCCACGAAGTGGGTGCCGCCGATTCGATCGCGGACGTGGTAGGCACGGCCGTCGCGCTGCACGCCCTCGGCATCGAAGAACTCGTCTGCGGGCCGGTAGCGACAGGCAGCGGCCGGGTCCAGACAGCGCACGGCGTGCTGCCTGTCCCCGCCCCAGCCACGGCGCTGCTGCTCAAAGGCGTGCCGATCGAGCAGGGGCCGCTACCGGGAGAAGCGACGACGCCCACCGGCGCCGCGTTGATCAGAGCATGCGCGCACTCGTTCGGACCGCTCCCGCCGATGGCCCTTCGCGACGTCGGTCACGGTGCCGGGACGCGCGACCCGGCGGGTGTGGCGAACATCGCGAGACTCTTCGTGGGCGCGCCGCACACCCCACCCGGCGAACAGCACGGCACGGAACACGTCGTCGAGCTCGAGTCCGCCATCGACCACGTGTCCGCCGAACACCTCGCGTTCTGCTGCGAGGAGTTGCGCTCCGCGGGAGCGCTTGACGTCTGGCAGGTGCCCGCCGTCATGAAGAAGGGCCGGTGCGGGACGCTCGTCACCGCGCTCAGCCGCCCCGAAGACGCCGCACGCCTCTCGGCGCTCGTCGTCGAGCTCACCGGCTCGCTCGGCGTGCGCGCGCGCCACGTGACCCGCGCCTGCGTCCCGCGCGAGGAGCACGTTGCGGACACCTCCCTGGGCCCGGTGCGTGTCAAGACGGCCGGAAGCGGGGGGTCGCGCCGGACGAGGGTCGAGTACGACGACCTCGCGGCCATCGCGCGCCGGGAGCACCTGCCCGTCGACGTCGTGGCGCGCCGTCTGGGGTGCGAGATCGACTCCGGTCCCCGCGAGTGACTCCGTCCGCCCCCGGGCTCTTGTTCGCGCGAAAGCCCGCCGGTCAGGCGGGCTTCCACGCGGCGCTTGCTGCTTGTTTCCAGCGCCCGCAAGACACCGAGATTCGGCGCTAGGACCCGACTGCCAAGGCGTGTCCGCGCGAGTCCCTGCTCCTATTCTCGGCAGAAGCTCCCCGCCGGATTAGCGCGCCGGGTCATCTGTTGCGCACCATATAGATGCGCTTACTCCGGCGATTCCGGTGATAGAACTGAGTCACAGAAGCCGCCTGCGACACGGCGAGGAGACTGCGTGCCCTACCTTGACTGCATCCTGGAGACCGTCGGCAAGACGCCATTGGTGCGCCTCGCGAGGATCGACCGCGATCTCCCGGCCACCATCCTCGCCAAGCTCGAGCTGCTCAATCCCGGCGGAAGCCACAAGGACCGGATAGCGCTCGCGATGGTGGACGCCGCCGAGCGCGACGGCTCCTTGCGCCCTGGAGGCACCATCGTCGAGGCCACCGCCGGCAACACCGGCGTCGGACTCGCGATGATCGCCGCGGTCCGCGGGCACCGCTGCGTGTTCGCGGTCCCGGACAAGATGAGCGACGAGAAGGTGAACCTGCTGAAGGCCTTCGGCGCCGAGGTCGTCATCACGCCGACTGCGGTGCCACCCGACTCGCCCGAGAGCTACAATGGCGTCGCGGACCGGCTCGCAGGCGAGATTGAGGGCGCATGGCGGCCGCGTCAGTTCGACAACCTCGAGAACCCCGCCATCCATTACGCGACTACCGGGCCAGAGATCTGGGAGGCGGCCGAGGGCCGGATCGACGCGTTCGTCGCGGGAGTGGGCACCGGCGGGTCGATCTCGGGCGTGTCACGCTACCTCAAAGAGCGCGACGCCGGTGTGGTCGTGGTCGGCGCGGATCCGGCCGGCTCGATCCTCTCCGGCGACGAGCCTGGGTCATGGAAGGTGGAGGGCATCGGCGAGGACTTCTTCCCGAGGACCTTCGATCGTCGCGCGGTGGACAGGTGGGTCAGGGTGACGGATGCCGAGTCGTTCGCGGCCACGCGGCGACTGGCGCGCGAGGAGGGCATCGTGGCGGGAGGCTCGGCGGGAACGGCTCTGCACGCGGCCATCGTGACCGCGCGCGACCTGGGAGATGGGGCGGTCGTCGTGGTCCTGCTCCCCGACACCGGCCGCAACTACCTCTCGAAGGTGCACTCCGACACCTGGATGCGCGAACACGGGTTCCTGTCTTCGCCGCCCGGCCTGAGCGAGGGGGTCGAATGAGGTTCTCGACGCGCGCGATCCACGCAGGCCAGGCCGCCGATCCGGCGACCGGAGCGACCGTCATACCCGTCCACCTGTCCTCGACCTTCACCCAGACCGCACCCGGAGTCCACCTCGGATACGAGTACTCGCGGTCGGGAAACCCGACGCGCGCGGCGCTCGAACAGTGTCTCGCGGCGCTCGAAGGAGCGGCCCACGGGCTCGCCTTCGCCTCCGGACTGGCCGCCGAGACGGCCGTCCTGTCGGTGCTCGGACCGGGCGACCATGTCGTCGCCGGCGAGGACCTGTACGGCGGCACGGTCCGATTGCTCCGGGCCGTCATGGCGCCGCTCGGCATCGACACGACGTTCGTCGACATGACCGACATGGACGCGGTGGCCTCGGCAATCACCGGCCGGACCCGGATGGTGTGGGTCGAGACGCCCAGCAATCCGTTGCTGGAGATCACCGACATCGAGCAGGTCTCCGGGCTTGCCCGAGACGCCGGCGCGTTGCTGGTCGTGGACAACACCTTCGCGACGCCCTACCTCCAGCGGCCCCTTGAGTTCGGCGCTGATGTCGTCGTCCACTCAACCACCAAGTACGCCGGCGGCCACTCGGACGTGGTGGGCGGAGCGGTGTTGCTGGACGACCGCGACCTGCGCGACAGGATCGCCTTCTACGAGAACGCGGCGGGCGGAGTGCCTGGCCCGTTCGACTGCTGGCTCGTGGCGCGCGGGCTCAAGACGCTCGCTGTCAGGATGCGGGCCCACTGCGAGAACGCGGAGCGGGTGGCCCGGCATCTGCTCGGGAAGCCCG
>DASSAH010000205.1:0-2191 GCA_035685585.1 Coriobacteriia bacterium | reverse complement strand
TCTCTGAGAACCGCGAGCTCAACCTCGGCCAGTACGAGCCGGACACAGTCGAGCTGGTTCGCGACTGGTTCGATGAGCTGTGGGGGGAGTCGGAGCCCTACGACCTCGCCGCACTCTACGAGGCGCGCTGGGAGCCGCACGACCCCCGCCTCATCTTCTACAAGATGCTCTGGGAGCTCTACGGCACCGACATCCAGCGCGAGATGGAGGCGGCTCCGGACTTCCAGATCGGCCTCACGCAGTTCCAGCAGGATGGGGTTTGGCGCGCGCGCCGGATACTAGAGGCGCTGTCAGGGGTAATCGTCGCGGACGAAGTCGGCTTGGGCAAGACGTACATCGCCGCGGAGATCATTCACGAGGCGATCGTGAAGAATCGACAGAAGGTTCTGGTGGTGTGTCCTGCGGCACTCCGGCCGATGTGGCAGGAGTTCTTACGCGAGAAGAACCTGATGACCCCCGTCGTCTCCTACAACGAGCTTGTCGATCACGTCGACACAGCGGGAAGACATGGTTCACCGATACAGGACCTGAACACCTATGCAGTGGTTGTTGTTGACGAGGCCCACGCACTGCGTAACGTCTCGACGGCACGTGCGGACGCCATGCGCGCCTTACTTGAAGGCGAGTCACCCAAGAAGCTGGTGCTGATGACGGCCACGCCGGTCAACAACTCGCTTTCTGACATTTACACCCTCATCAGCTACTTCGTCACGAACGACGCCGCCTTCGCGAATGCCGGGATCCTTTCGCTCAAAGGCTATTTCGATGCCGCTCAGGCCACCAATCCCGACGACCTGTCACCCGAGCACCTCTTCGACGTCATGGACAAGGTCGCGGTACGCAGGACGCGTGAGTTCATCAAGGAGCACTACCGAGGCGAGCACATCACGATGACAGACGGCGTGTCGCGCGAGATTCGGTTCCCCAAGCCTCGCGTGAGGCGCGTCAACTACAGCCTGGAAGGTGTACTCCCCGGCTTCTTCGCCGATCTTGCGTGCGCACTGGGGGCTAGATCAGACTCGCTCGACACCGTCATCCTTGACGAGCCGGGTGAGGTGCTGACCTTCGCTCGCTACGTTCCGTCTCGGTTCCTGAACAGGACCATCGTGCAGGCCAGGCTCGATATTGATGGCAATCGCGATGAGGACTGGCAGGGCGAGCAGTATGAGCGTCAGAATGCCGGGCTGCTGCGATCGATGCTGCTGAAGCGCTTCGAGTCGAGCGGGTACGCGTTCCAGCGGACCATCGACACCATGATCCGCTCGCATGAGATATTCCTTGCCGCTCTGGAGGAGGGCTGGGTCATCACAGGGGACGCCCTGCGGCAGTGGATGGCTACGGACAGCGACGAGATGGAGGGGTTCATCGCTTCGCTCGATGACGAGACCTCAGAACGACATATTGCGCCGGCCTCTGACTATGACCTGGCTGTGCTGTGCTCGGCGGTCGAGGCGGACATGCAGCGCCTCGGAGAGCTCCGAGATGCGGCGAAGGCCGCTGACGGTGCAGCAGATCCCAAAGTCGAGGCACTCATCGAGCAACTCGTGACGATCGCCGATGAGGCGGAGCGTGACGGGGTCACCGAGCACCAGCGCCGTGACAACCGCAAGGTGCTCGTCTTCAGCTACTTCGCTGACACCGTCGAGTATCTGTATAGCGTTCTGCAGATCGCTATCCAGCATGATGACCGCCTTGCGGCCTACCGCGGCCGTGTCGTCACCGCGACCGGCTCTGACAAGACCCGTCAAACTACGGTCATCGCCGGTTTCGCACCACGTACGGCAGGAGGCGAGAACGACGAGGATCTGTTCGATCTCGTAATCACCACAGACGTGCTCGCCGAAGGTGTGAACCTGCAGCAGGCCCGTCACCTCATCAACTACGACCTACCGTGGAATCCGATGCGTCTCGTGCAACGCTATGGGCGTATAGACCGCATCGGCTCCGACCATCCCGAGGTCTTCATCCGCGTTTTCTTCCCGGCCGCACAGCTCGATGACATGCTCGCACTCGAGGAGCGGCTCCAGATGAAGATCAAGCGCGCCGCTGCTGCGGTCGGCGTGCGCGAGGTGCTGCCCGGGGTGAAGGAGATCCAAGTCGACCTCACTGAGTCGCGTGACGAGATCGCTCGACTCCGGGCAGAAGATGCCTCCTTGTTCGAGACCGGCGGCGCATCCGCGCTCTCGGGCGA
>DASSAH010000204.1:0-5810 GCA_035685585.1 Coriobacteriia bacterium | reverse complement strand
TTCGCCTACAGCGACGTGAGCCACGAACACGTCATGCACCAGGCGTCACGGGTGCTCGCGGCCGGCGCCGACTTCGGACTCGTGGGACCGGACCGCACCATGCTCCGCTCGACGAAACCCGTGATCTCCGTGTGCGCGGTGCGGACCGGTGCGGGGAAGAGCGGGGTCTCACGGCGCATCTGGGAACTGCTCGCCGACGCCGGCTTGAACGCCGTCGACATCCGTCACCCGATGCCCTACCGCGATCTCACGCGGATGCGCGTCGAGCGGTACGCTTCGATCGAGGACCTCGACCGGCTCAACGTGACCATCGAGGAACGCGAGGAGTACGAACACCTCATCGCCGTGGGCGCGACCGTCTTCGCGGGGGTCGACTACGAGGCGATCCTGCGGGCTGCCGAGCAAGAGGCCGACGTGATCGTCTGGGACGGCGGGAACAACGACATGCCGTTCATCCGTCCGGATCTGGAGGTCGTGGTCCTCGACCCGCATCGCGCGGGTCACGAGCGCCTCTACCATCCGGGAGAGGTCAACTTCCTGAGAGCGGACGTGCTCGTCATCAACAAGGCGGACACCGCCGAGTCCTCCGCCGTCGCACGCCTCGCGGCCGCGGCCGCTCTGCACAACCCTGATGCGGTCGTCGTACGCACCGCCTCGCACGTCGTCGCCGACGACCCCGCGGCGCTCTCGGGCAAGCGCGTGCTCGTCGTCGAGGACGGTCCCACGGTCACGCATGGCGGCATGGGGTTCGGAGCGGGATACATCGCGGCCGAGCGGGCCGGAGCCGCCGGATTCGCCGACCCGCGCCCGCACGCGGCCGGCACCCTTGCGGAGACGTTCTCGGCGTACCCGCACCTGACCAAGGTGCTGCCCGCGATGGGCTACTCGGACGCGCAGCTCTCCGATCTCGAGGCCACCATCGCCGCGACCCCGTGCGACGTCGTGGTGGTGGGGACCCCGATCGATCTCTCGCGGCTCATACGGATCGACCGCCCCGTGGTGCGGGTCACCTACAGCTCGGCCGACATGGGCAGTCCGTCACTTCCTGAGGTCGTGTCGGCCTTCATCACCGAGCACCTCCCTGACCTGCCGCGCCGTTAGGTACGCCTGCTCCCGGGCGGCGAACGAGGACGGTCGTCTCCCCCTCATGGCTGGTGCGCCTCGTGCCGATAGAGTCGGTATCGACACGTGCCTGCCCGCGAGTGAGGAAGCGCATGCTGACAGCAGTCAAGGGCCTGTGCAGGATTCGCCCGTGCTACGACGAGGACACCCGGTACCTGTTCCAGGTGCTGCTCACCGCCACCTCGGCCGTCGAGGCGAACATCGCGCTCGACCTGCTCACCAAGAGCGTGCCCGACAAAGCGCTGGTCGCTTCGGTCAACCTGCGTGAGGCGATTAAGGCCGTCCCGGCGACCCCGTTCCGGATGGCAGTCGACGAACAGACGTTCATGCGGGTCGGGGGCATGGT
This sequence comes from Coriobacteriia bacterium, assembly GCA_035685585.1. Taxonomy (GTDB): domain Bacteria; phylum Actinomycetota; class Coriobacteriia; order Anaerosomatales; family SLCP01; genus DASSAH01. Next base: position 4,342 of record DASSAH010000204.1, on the reverse strand, counting down.
CAAAGACCTCGCCTCCCTCACCTGCGCGACGCCCGACGGCTACTCGATCGTCGTGACGACCGCCGGCAACCTCGTGCTCGACCTGATCGTGAAACACGAGGGAGAGAAGTACTTCTGGACGCCGGTCCCACGCACCGACGACCACGTCCAGCCGGAGCTCGTCGAGCACATCGTTACGAGCGAGCACCTCTTCGAGCGAGTGGTCGACGTCGTCAAGTCGATGGGCGTCGTGTTCAACCCCACGCTCTACCTGTCGGTCGACGACTGGCACCTCGAGTACGCTCGCGAGACCATCGAGGGGCTCGACGGGCTGTTCTAGCGCGCGACCTCCCCGCTCGTCACGATCCGCGCGCCTGACGCCGCCATCTCCGCCAACGCGCGCTCACCGTCACCCCGCGCGAGATCCACGGCGCGGCAACCGTCCGAGACCACGACGACCTCGAAGCCGAGAGCCGCGCCGTCGAGCGCCGTGTACTTAACGCAGTAGTCCGTCGCAAGGCCGAGCAGCACGACACGCGCCACGCCGAGCCCGCGTAGCAGCGACTCGAGTCCGGTGGCGCTGCGGTGGTCGTTGTCGAAGAATCCCGAATAACTGTCGACCCCCGGATCGGACCCTTTGCGCACGACATGCCGGACCGGGCCGATGTCGAGCGCCGAATGGAAGCTCGCGCCCGGCGTGCCCGTCACGCAGTGCTCGGGCCAGAGCACCTGCGGGACGCCGCCGAGTTCAACGACGTCCCCGGGCATGGCGGCGGGATGGTTGACCGCAAAGCTGCCGTGGTCTGCGGGGTGCCAGTCCTGCGTGGCGACCACGACTTCGAACCGGGACATGAGCCTGTTGGCGACCGGAACCACCGCATCGCCTTCCACGACCGGCAACGCCCCGAACGGCATGAAGTCGTTCTGGATGTCGACCAGTACGAGCGCGTCCATCGCGCTACCTCCTCGCCGAGCCCTCGGACGGTTCGCGCGAGCGCGCGAGAACGATGAGCCTCATGCGCAACGCGTGCACCCCGCGTTCGAGGCCGACGGGGTAGGAATGCGGGTTGACGAACCTCCTGATCGACGGGTCGAGCGCCTCGACCTGCTCTCGCGCGCGATCCCGGACCGCGGACAACGGCGGCGCGCCGTACACGCGCCGCCCGCGACGGACCACGGGCACGAGCAGCTCCTCGAACCGCTGTCCGGCCGAGAAGCGCTTGCGGCGCGTGGAGTCGGCCGGGTCGATCATCTGCGGCTCACCGGAGGGCGGGCGGTGGATGTCGTACACCATGTCGCCGACGGGCACGCCGGCATCGCTGAAGTACCGCCGTACGCCGAGCACACCCGGCGTGGTCACCTTCGCCGTCTGTTCCGAGACCTTGATGCGCGGCTCCCACTCCTTGCCTGGCGCGCGGACCGCCGAGAGCTTGTACACGCCCCCGAGCGCTGGCTGACCGTGAGCGGTGACGAGCTTGGTGCCGACCCCCCACTGCCCGACGGCGGCGCCCTGCTCCTTCAAGCTCGCGATGAGGTGCTCGTCGAGCTCGTTGGAGGCGATGATGCGCGCGTCCGGGAAGCCAGCGTCGTCGAGGATGACGCGAGCCTCCCTCGAGAGCCACGCCAGGTCGCCGGAGTCGATCCGTACGCCGACGAGCTGATACCCCCGCTCGCGCAACCGCCGGCCTTCCTCCGCGGCCGCGCGCACCCCGCGCAACGTATCGTACGTGTCGACGAGGAAGACAGCGTTGTTGGGAAGCGCGTCCGCGTAGGAGCGGAACGCCTCGGTCTCGCTGTCGAAGAGCATCACCCAGCTGTGGGCATGCGTCCCGGAGACCGGGATGCCGAAGGTGCGCCCCGCGAAGACGTTCGACGTACCGACGCACCCGCCGACATACGCGGCACGGCTGGCCGAGAGCCCCCCGTCGGGTCCCTGGGCGCGTCTCAGGCCGAACTCAACGACGGGATCGCCACCCGCGGCCTGACAGACACGGGCCGCCTTCGTCGCGACCAGCGTCTGGAAGTTCACGATGTTCAGCAACGCGGTTTCGACGAGCTGGGCGGTCGCGACAGGCGCGCACACGCGCACGAGGGGCTCGTGCGGGAAGACGACGGTCCCCTCCGGTATCGCGTCCACGTCGCCGTCGAAGCGAAACCCGCGCAGGTAGTCCAGGTACTCCTCGGAGAAGAGGGGCATCCCGTCGTTACCGGTGAGCGTGTTGAGATACGCAAGGTCGTCATCTGAGTACGACAAGGATTCGAGGTAGTCCAGCGCCTGCTCAAGTCCGCACGCGAGTGCGTAGCCGCCACCGAACGGGTTGTCCCGAAACGACAGATGGAAGCACGCCTCGGTCTCAGAGACACCCGCGGCGAGGTATCCCTGCGCCATCGTCAACTGGTAGAGATCGGTAAGAAGTCCGGGCGAGTTCTCCCACGCATGCTGGCTCACGACACTCCTCCCGGCCTCGCGGGTCGGGCGCTCACGAGGCCCTGCGCACACGTCCCACACTACCCCATCAAGACACGCCTCCACCACCGCGACCGCTCAGGCGCGGACGCGACAGGAACCGTGCGCGTGGGGTATAAGCGTCTCGGTATCGTGCGGTTAGGACGGGGGCGGAGATGGACCAGCAGGGCAGCGTCGAAGAGCCGGCGGGCCGAGACCGTAGCCGAGAGACGGCCCGATCGAGGGAGCGAGCCGACTACGCGTCGCGCGCGGCCGACCTCGCGACCGAGCGATACGCGCGTGATGAACGGGAGCGGCGCAGGGAATCGCTCGAGGAGTTCCTCTCGAGAGAGCACAGCGCCTGACCGGTCGCGGCCGCCGCTACTCGGCGGCTGGCAGGATCCGCGCTGGCACGCCCGTGACGACGACCCCGTCGGCGACGTCCCGGGTCACGACCGCACCCGCACCGGTCACCACGGCGCTGCCGATGGCGACCCTCGGCAAGACGATAGTGCCGGTGCCGCAGAGGCACCCGGGACCCACCGTCGCCCCACCCCCGAGGTTCACCCCCGCCGCAAGGTGGGTGAACTCACCGACGCTGCAGTCGTGCGCCACGTAGCAGCCGACGTTGACGATCACGCCGCGGCCGAGCGACGCCTGAGCGCTCACCACCGCATTGTGCATAACGATGCTGCCCTCGCCGATCACCGCGGACGGACTGACCGAAGCGCTGCGGTGCGCGAGGACCGGCTTCGGCCACTCGGCGAACGTCGCGAAGATGCGCTCGCGCGCAGCCGCGTCTCCGATGGCGACCGCGACAGCGTCGAACTCGATCGCGCCCGGATCGCGCACGACCGGCAAACCGGTGGGGACGTGCCCGGTCGTCGCCGGGTGCTCGTCGAAGAATGCGACGACTTCGTGGCCGAGCTCGATGACAAGGTCGGCCACCTCCCTCGAAAACCCCCCTGAGCCCGCGATCACGAAACGCACGGGTCGCTCCTCTCGCCGTCGCCGCCCTCGTCCGCCACCCTCGCCCGCTGCCGCTCGCCGTCTGCCTCCGGCGTGTCTGACCCGGCCGGTGCCGCGCCTCGGAACCGCTCGGCCGTCGCATGCCCTTCCTGAGTGATGCCCTCGCGGCGCAGCACGGCGGCGACCGTCATCCCGAGTATCCTCAGGTCGAGCAGGAGCGACCTGTTGTCCACGTACCACACGTCGTACGCGAACTTCTGTTCCCACGTGATGGCGTTGCGGCCGTTGACCTGGGCCCAACCCGTCATGCCGGGCCGGACCTCGTGACGGCGCGCCTGTTCGGCCGAGTAGAGCGGAAGGTACTCGGCGAGCAGCGGCCGGGGACCGACAAGACTCATCTCTCCTGTGAGGACGTTCCAGAGCTCGGGCAGTTCGTCGAGGCTCCATCGGCGCAGTACCGCGCCGACCCGGGTGATGCGCCGCTCGTCGGGCAGCGGCACGCCAGAGGCGTCACGCGCATCGAGCATCGTCTTGAACTTGTACATGGTGAACGTCCGGCCTCCCAGGCCCGGCCGCTCCTGCCGGAAGAGCACCCCCGGACCCGAGGTGAGCCGGATGGCGAGGGCGACACCGAGCAGGAGCGGCGAGAGCACGACCAGCCCCAGCGTGGCGCCGACGATGTCAAGCAGCCGCTTCACGCGCCTCGCCGATCGACGCCCTCGGCGATCGTCCCCCTGTCCTCGCTCCCCGTCCTCGCCACTCGGGTGATCTCGGCCAGGATGTGCGAGCGGTTCTCCACGAGCCAACCGCCGCGCCCTTGCCCCTTGCGCTCCAGGCGCACCTCTTCCGGGGCGCCGACCCGCGTGAGCAGCCCTCGCCGAACAAGCTCAGCGTCCACGGCGCCAAGCTCGCCCGCGAACACCGTGTATGCGGGAGTCCCCAGCACCG
>DASSAH010000203.1:0-1947 GCA_035685585.1 Coriobacteriia bacterium | reverse complement strand
AGCGATCACCAACGTGATCGTGGTACCTGCCGCCGCCCACCTGACCCATGCCGGGCGGCCTGAGAACAGGGCGTCGAACCGTCCGCGAAACGTGCGTTCCCACGCCCGGCGAGCACGAGAGCGCCGACCCTCCTCAAGCAGGGCCTGCCCATCGAGCGACACGACGCTTTCACTCTCCGGCGACAGCGTCATCGAGCGTCCTCGACAGGCACGCCGAGCACGAACCCATGTTCAGTTCCCGCAGGCACAGCCAGTTCCTCACTCTCGCGGACGCCCACCGTCACCCCGGGGAAGGTCGACAGCGTCGACCGCAGACCGCCCGGCAGTGAGAGCGCTTGTGCGAGGTCACTCGGTGTGCCGATCGCGCTCACCTCGAACTCGCGCGCAAGCGGTGTGCCATCCAGTTCGATGCGGCCATCGCGCATCGTGACGCCGCTCGTGGCGGTGACCCGCACGCCGTTCACCGCCAGCGCCTCGGCTCCCCCTGAGCGAAGCTCGTGCACCACGCGCACGATGTCCTCCGGCAAGATGACGCGCTCGGGGTCGGAGATGGTGACTACGATGCCCGGACCCACGGCAGGCTCGAGACCCGCGATCGCCTGCAACGCGTTCAGCTCCCTCGCCGCATCGTTGAGAAGGCGCGCCCGGTCTTCCGTTGCCCTGCCCGCCTCACGAAGGCGCGACTCGAGCAGCGAGACCTCGCCGCGCAACACGTTGTTCTCCGCAGTGAGCTGCTCGATGATGATCGCCAAGTCCTGGTCGGACTGACGCTCCAGCGAACCCGCGAGGGTCGCCTGTCCCCTCATCTGGGCGACGAGCAGGAAGCCGACGAGCAGCAGGCCCGCAGCGAGCGTTGCGACGAGGCGGGCATGGTTGAACGAGCGGACGACCAGGTGCTCGGAAGCGTGGAGGGCTCTCGCCGACTCGTCGCGGAGTCGCACGAGTCTCACTCGCGGAGGGACCGGGGCGCTCGCGCCCATCACTCCCACCCCCAACGCTGGAACAGCAACCGTCTCACGTCTCCCAGATTGCCGAAGACCCTCAGCCCGAACGCGACCACAGCAGCCAGATAGATCTCTCGGACACCGATCCGGTCGCCTATGAATACGATCAATGCGGCCATGAGCGTGTTCGTGATGAATCCGGAGACGAACAGCCGGTCATTGAAGCTCTCCTCCAGACTCGCCTTGATCCCGCCGAGACACGCGTCTATCGCCGCAAGGACCGCCACTCCGAGGTAGGTGAGCCAGGCCACCGGGACCCTCACTTCGGTGAGCAGGCCGAGAGCCACCCCGAGCGCCAGCGCCAGCACAAGCACCAGCACCTCAGCCGCCCCCGCTCTCGCTCCGAATGTGCAGTGGGCGCATCGAGCCACGAAACGCGGCGACCGTGATCTCCTCCATGTGGGCAATCGAGACGTGAAGTCCGAACTGGCTCGCATACACGGTGAATATGAGGGATGCCGCATCGTCTTCCAGGACGGCGGCCTCAAGCGCCGCCGGGTCCCCGATCGCCCTCACCACGTACGGATTCCCGAGACGCGTCGAATTGACGAGGATCGTGGTGCCCGCGCAGCGGATCGGCGTGGTCGCGACGAGCCGCTCGCCATTCACCTCGACCGCCTCCGCGCCACCGAGGAACAGAGCGTTCACCACCGCCGAGATGTCCGTGTCGTGTATCAGGTAGTCGTTCGGATCCGCGCCGGGCGCGACCTGAGTCCCGTCACCGAGAACGACCTCCACCCCCGGACCCTTGACCGCGGACAGGCCGGCGGCCTGCCGCACGTGATCGAGCTTCTCCGAGAACGAGGTGCTCACTCCGGTGTCCTCGGCGGCGGAACGCTCCAGTTCGCTGAGCTCGAAACGCAGCTGACCGAGGCGGTCTTGCAGATCGCGCCGCTGGGACTCCATCGACCGCACCACGTCGATCAGGTCGCTGGAGCGGCTC
>DASSAH010000202.1:0-4473 GCA_035685585.1 Coriobacteriia bacterium | reverse complement strand
CGGCCGCTGCGCGGCCCGCGACGTACGTTGCCGCAGCGTGGCCGGAGACACCCAAGCCCACCACCAGGATATCGCCAGTGAGCGCGCCCACTTCAGCGCCTCACCGATTCGACGAAGAACAGCGCGAAGCCAGCGCCCGCGAGCGTCCCGGTGACGATCCAGAACCGGACCATGACCTTCGTCTCCGACCATCCCTTCATCTCGAAGTGATGATGGAGTGGCGCCATCTTGAAGACGCGCTTTCCTGTCAGCTTGTACGACGCCACCTGCAAGATCACCGAAAGGGTCTGCGCGACATAGATGCCGCCGATAAGCAGGAGCAACAGCTCGGTCTTTGTGATGATGGCGAGTGTCGCCAACGCGGCGCCCAGACCGAGCGAGCCGGTGTCACCCATGAAGATGTCGGCGGGATGCGAGTTGTACCAGAGGAACCCGATGCACGCGCCAGCGATCGCCGCCGCGAGCAGCGAGACCTCGAGCTGGTTCTGGCGAAACCCAATGCCGGCGTAGGCCAGCATCACGATGGTGACCGTGCCCGCAGCAAGTCCGTCAAGCCCGTCCGTCAGGTTGACGGCGTTCGAGTACCCGGCGATGATCAGAAACACCAGGACAAGGTAGAGCCAGGGGACGACGAATGCGAACCCGCCGATCTCGATCATGCTGGACACGACGCTGAGATCGAGCGTCACGCCGGTGAGCGGGATCCCCACCCCCGTGGAGAGCCCCGCCCAGTTCACGGCCAGCAGTCCGAACATGACCGCGACGAACGCCTGCCCCCCCAGCTTCGCTCTCGGTGTCAGCCCGAGCGAACGTTCGTGGACGACCTTCGCCCAGTCGTCGATGAAGCCGAGGAGTCCGCACAGACCGGTCGCCGCCAGCGCAAGGAGACTCAACCGGCTGAAGTCACCGAACAGCACGTACGTCGCGGCGACCACGAGGAGGATGAGCACGCCACCCATGGTCGGCGTGCCCTGCTTGACCAGGTGGCCTTGTGGCCCGTCCGCACGCACCTGTTGCCCGATCCCTCGGAACCGCAGCAACCTGATCCAGAGCGGCAGCAGCGCCCCCGCGATCACGATGGACACGACCACGGCGATGAACACCTGGTAGGTTGGGTATTCGGCAAGTCTAAACACGTGGGTCGACGATCCCTTCGACGACGCGCTCCAGACCCATGACCCGTGACGCCTTGACCAGCACCACGTCCCCGGGCTCAAGTAGGTCGTCGAGCACCTCGGATGCCTCGTCAGCCGTCGCGCACGGCCTGACCGAAGTCCGGTCCATGCCCTGCGCGCGGGCGCCGTCCGCGATGCGCGAGGCACGAGGACCGACCGTCACCAACACGTCTATCCTCGCTCGGGCAACCTGCTCTCCGAGCTGGAAATGCGCGAGTTCCGCGAGCGACCCGAGCTCGGCCATGTCACCGAGGACCGCGATCCGGCGCTCGGCTGACGCGATTCCCGCCAGCGTGTCGATCGCGGCACGCATCGAGACCGGATTGGCGTTGTATGCGTCGTTGATCACGTGGATGCCGCTCGCGCTCGTGAACGACTGCATCCGCATCTCTCCCGCACGAACCGACGCGAGTGCCGTCGAGATGTCCTGCGGTTCCATGCCGAGGTGCAGCGCGACCGTAGCGGCCGCGAGCGCGTTGTAGACGTTGTGCCTGCCCGGTATCGGCAGCATGACGTCCATTTCCGCCTGCCCGTCCGTGACGATCCGGAACGACGGCCTGCTCTCGGCGTCGATCTCGATGTCGACGGCACGCACGGCACACGTCTCGCCGAGCCCATACCGCACCACCGCCGCGCGAGAGGACGCTGCAAGCGTCTCGCTGAACGCGTCGTCTCCGTTCAGGAAGACCCGGCCGTCCTCCGAAATCGACTCGACGAGCTCGCCCTTCGCCGCCGCGATCGCCTCTTGACTCCCCACCACCTCGATGTGACTGACGCCGATGTTCGTCACGAGCCCGCACGTGGGCCGGGCTATCCGGCAGAGCTCCGCGATCTCTCCCCTCCCGCGCATGGCCATCTCGACGACAAGCGCGTCCGTGTCAGCGCCCGCGCTCATGACCGTGAGAGGCACGCCGAGCTCGTTGTTCTGATTGCCGAGCGTCGCGACGACCTTCATGCGGGAGCCGAGGACGGAGGCGAGGAACTCCTTCGTCGTGGTCTTGCCCGTCGAGCCCGTGATGCCGATCACCGGGCAGAACAGGCGCTCGCGATGGTGGCGCGCCAGCGCCTGCACGGCTCCCAGCGCCTCGGGCACCCGGACGATCGCGACGGTACGCCGCGTCGCGGCCTCCACGATGTCTCCGAGCTCCTCCAGCCGACGCGTGACCACGAGCGCACGTGCGCCGGAGGCGATGGCGTCCGCGAGATAGGCGTGACCGTCCGTGCGCTCGCCCGGAAACGCTACGAACACCGCGCCCGGCTCGACCGCACGCGAGTCAGTGGCCAGCCCGTTGACCATCGTGTCGGCTGATCCCCAGACGAGTGTCCCCCGCGTGACCGAGACGAGCGTCTCTACCGCAAGCGTGAGCACAGTTCCTCCAGGGCGTTGCGGGCGACCTCCCGGTCGTCGAATCGGATCGAACGGTCCGAGAAGACCTGCCGGTCCTCGTGTCCCTTGCCCGCGATGACCACCGCATCGCCCCCCGATGCGCGCGCAAGCGCCGCGCCGATCGCCTCGGCGCGATCGACGATGACTTCGTAGGGCGTCTCGGAGTCACGGATTCCGTCTTCGATCTGGAGGATGATGCCGACGGGGTCCTCCGAGCGCGGGTTGTCGCTCGTGATGATGACGTGGTCGCTCTCCCGTGCGGCCGCCGCTCCCATGAGCGGACGCTTCTCGGGGTCGCGGTCGCCGCCGCATCCGAAGACCGCGATCACACGACCAGGAGTCACCACCGAGACGGCTCTCAGCGCTTTGGCGAGACCGTCCGGGGTGTGGGCGTAGTCCACGAAGACGGCGAAATCCTGACCCGCGTCGACCCGCTCCAGGCGCCCAGGCACCTGCGGGGCTCTGCGAAGACCCTGGGCGACGGCCGCGCGCCCTATCCCCGCCGCAAGCGCGCAGCCCGCCGCGACGAGAGCGTTGCTCACGTTGTAGCCTGCGGAAAGCGGCAGCTCGATGCGTTCGGTCCACTCCGGTGTCACCAGCGTGAATCTCGTCCCGTCCGGCAGCGGCTCTTCGTCTACCGCGCGCACGTCGGCCATCTCATCTCGCCCCACGGTCAGAACGTCATCGAGTTCAGCGGCGATCGCGGCACCGTACACGTCGTCGACGTTCACCACCCGCTTCGCGACGTCGAGCTCGGTGAAGAGGCGACGCTTGACCGAGTAGTACTCCTCGATCGAGTGATGGTAGTCGAGGTGGTCCTGGGACAGGTTCGTGAACGCCGCCACTTCGAACCGCACGCCATCGACACGGTGCAGATCGATGGCGTGGGACGAGACCTCCATGACAGCGGTGTCGACGCCTGCCGCACGCATCTTCGAGAAGAGCGCCTGCAAATCGGCGGATTCGGGGGTGGTACGAACCGCCTCGACCCGCGCGTCCGCGATCCTCGTTTCCACGGTGCCGATCAGTCCGGTCCTGTGACCGGCCGCGGCGGCGATCGACTCGACGAGGTACGTCGTCGTCGTCTTGCCGTTCGTGCCCGTGACGCCGATGACCCGCATCTGACGACTCGGATGTCCGAAGAACACCGCGGCACCCCGGGCAAGCGCGGCACGCGTGTCGCGCACGATCGCCACCGGGACATCGCCGGCCCCGGCGACAGGACGCTCGGCGACGACCGCAGCGGCTCCGCGCCTGATGGCCTCGGCCGCGAAGTCATGACCGTCGTGGACGAAACCCGGGATGCAGAAGAACGCGTCACCGGTGACGACGCGACTGGAGCGGTACGCGATTCCCGAGACCTCGGCGCCCGTCACGGCCGCGCCGTCCGGGACGTTCACGTCCTGCAGGAGTTCGGAGAGTCTGATGGTCGTCACGTCTTCCCTACGTTCGGACGGTCGATTCTAGCACGGCAGGACCCCTGTCCACGCTCAGGCGCCTCTGACTGTCACGCGTCCGACAACCTCACGCTACCTCACTGCGACGGGGTGGGCGGGACCATCAGGTGCGAGAGTGAGAACGCAGCGATCTCGGCGAACGCGGGCGCCGCGACCACCCCGCCGTAGATGGCATTCCGAGGCTCGTCGATCGTCACCACGATCAGTATCCGTGGGTCGTCCGCCGGCACGAACCCAACGAACGATCCTATGTATCCGCCCCCCGCATACCCCCGGCCGTCCTCTCGCGGCTTCTGCGCGGTGCCGGTCTTGCCGGCCACCTCATAGCCTTCGACGGCGGCCGCGCCGCCGGTACCGTTGGTGACCGCCGCGACGAGGAGGTCCCGGGTCACGGCGGACGCCTCGGCCGACAGCGCGCGCCGCTTCGGCCGCGGGTGCGCTGGTACGTCTGCGC
>DASSAH010000201.1:0-3493 GCA_035685585.1 Coriobacteriia bacterium | reverse complement strand
GTAGAGGTTCGGACTTGTCGCACCCTCCCGCGGCGTGAGCCGTGACCCCCGACCCCTACCCGAGCATGCCGAGCGCACCGCTCGCGCTCGCGGCCACCGCCGCAGCGGCGAGCCATCCCGTCCCGTGCGTCACGCGTCTGCCGACGTACGCGCCGGCCCACGCCGGAAGCGCATACCCGAGCGCAAGACCGGTGAGCGCCCAGAGCGCGAGGAAGACCCACTGCCCGTCCGCGCCTCCCTCGGCAAGCGCGCCGCTCGCGCTCACGAACAGCCGCGACCCGTCACCGAGGATCCATGCGGCGCAGAGCGCGAACACGGCCGCCCACATCCTGCGCGCCGCGGCAAGCCCCGCCGCCAGCGCGGCGCCCGCCACCGACGCGACCGGGTTGAACTGGATGCCGAGCATCAGACCGGCCCCGGCGGCCGCGAACATCTCAGCGACCACGCGCCGCTACCCGCACGACTCGAGCGCGAGCTTGCCTGTGCGCACGGCCGGGGGAATCTCCAGCGGGTAGGCGCCGTCGAAGCACGCCGTACAGAAATCCTCGGCGTCCCTGCCGGTCGAGGCCACCAAGTCCTCGTGCGGGAGATAGGCGAGCGAGTCGGCTCCGATGAACTCCCGGACCTCCTCTATCGACTTCGCCGAGGCGATGAGCTGCTCTTGCGTGTCGGTGTCGATCCCAAAAAAGCACGGCCAGCGCACGGGTGGCGATGTGATGCGCATATGGACCTCGGCGGCCCCGGCGTCCCGCAACAGCTGGACGAGCTTGCGCGAGGTGTTGCCTCGGACGATGGAGTCGTCGACCACCACGAGGCGCTTCCCCTCGATGACGTGCGGGAGCGGGTTCAGCTTGAGGCGGATTCCTTGCTGGCGGATCGACTGCGTGGGCGAGATAAAAGTCCTGCCCACGTAGCGGTTCTTGATGAGTCCTTCGCCGAACGGCAGGCCGCTCGCCTGCGCGAAGCCGACCGCCGCCGGCACTCCGGAGTCCGGCACGCCGATGACGAGGTCCGCCTCGACAGGCGCGTGAGCCGCGAGCGCGGCGCCCATACGCTGGCGCGCCTCGTACAGCGTGCAGTCGTAGAGCACGCTGTCGGGGCGAGCGAAGTAGATGAACTCGAAGATGCACAAGCTCGGCTTCTCGGCGGGCACGGCCTGCTCGGCCTCAAGACCCGCAGCCGAGAGCTTGACCATCTCGCCAGGCGCGATGTCCCGCTCGTGCGTCGCGCCGACGATGTCGAGTCCGCACGTCTCGCTCGAGACCACCCACCCTCCCTGCCTCAGGGCGCCGAGGACGAGCGGACGGATACCGTAGGGGTCGCGGAACGCGTAGAGCGCCTCCTCGGTGATAAGCACGACCGAGTACGCGCCCCGGATGAGGTTCATCGTGTCGCGGATGCCTTCGCGGATGTGGTGATGCTTCTGCGTGAAGTGGCCGATCAGCGTGGCGATGACCTCGGAGTCGGTGGTCGACCGGAAGCGCACGCCGTTGCCTTTGAGCGAGTCGCGCAGCTCGCCGGTGTTGACGAGGTTCCCGTTGTGAGCGACCGCGATGACCTGGTGTCCGATCGCCGAGAGGTGCGGCTGCGCGTTCTCCCACGACGTCGACGAGCCGGTCGTCGAGTAGCGCGTGTGACCGAGCGCGACCGATCCCGTGAGCGAGTCGAGGTCGGACTCGGTGAAGACCCTGCTCACGAGTCCGAGGTTCTTGGTGACGGTGACGGTGTCACCGTCACCCACGGCGATCCCGGCCGATTCCTGCCCCCGGTGCTGGAGGGCGTGGAGCCCGAAGTAGGTGAGCCGTGCGACGTCCTCGCCGGGCGCGTAGACCCCGAAGACGCCGCACGCCTCTTCGGGGCGGTCGGGGCGCATATCGAAGTCGGGCTCCTCACCGTGGTGCGGAATCGTCATATGAGGGGCGTCCTGACTCGGAAGTGGCGTGCGAGCGCGCGTAGGATAGCACGATTCCGGCCCGTGCGCGGGCGCCTCGCGTGCGGAGAGCAGACGAAAGGGGCCGGGCGTGTGCCCGGCCCCTTCGCTTCGCTTCGCTTCTGGTGCGACTAGCGTGTCAGTCGGCTTCGTTCCGGTCGTCGTGCCTATCAGTTCTGCATCGCGTTCGGGCACTCCACCTGCATCCACACAACCGCATGCGCGGACACGTAGATACCGTTCCTGAACCTGCTGCCGGACCAGGTCCACTCGGTCTGCCAGGTGCTCGGATCGTACTTGTCGAATCCGAAGCTGCTGCGCCCGTAGGGGAACTGGCCGGGAGCGTCGACAAAGACGGTGTTCCTGCCGACCCTCTTCGTCGGCAACGGTGTGCTGCCGACCCACAGGTGCACCTCTCCAAGGGCGTTGGTCTCGAAGAGCTCGTACCTGACGGTCACGACACCGGCGATGTAGTCGACGTAGAGCGTGCCGACCTCGGTGCCCTTGCTGATGTCGTTCAGTCCGGCACCCGCGTAGATGGGCCACGCGTAGCTGCCCTCAAGCAGTGGACCGTTCGTCCAGCCCCAGTTGCGGGAGCGGGAGAAGTCCCAGTTGGCCTTCGCATAAGGAGCGCCGTATGCCCATGCGGTCTCATCGGCCCAGCAGTACGTGTCCCAGTTCACCTTGAGCGTCGCGTCGGCGGACTGCCCCGTCTCGACGATCGTCGCGGTGTTCTCGTAGATGTAAGGGCCGGGCTCAGCGTAATCGGTCCACATGAAGCACTTGCTGTAGGTGAACGTGTCACCGTTGGGCGCGGTGAGCGAGCCGAGATCGACCTCACCGAACAGGTCGCTCACGTCCTTGACGTTGATGGTCTTGTTGACCTCACTCGCAGGCTCGCCCCAGACGATGTCGGCGCTTGCGTCGTAGGTGTCCACCTCGGTGGTGACGGTGACGTCGTTCGTCCCCTCGACCTTGCTGTCGACATCCTCGGCATACGTGCCTTCGAGAGTGTCGCCGACCTCAAGGATGTAGGGGAACCCCACACCGAAGTCCACGGTGGCCGAAACGCCTGCGAGCAGGTCCTCGACACCGGTGATCACGGCGTCCTGGGTCCCGTCGTTGGTGATGGTGACCGTGCCTTCGACGCTGTGGTCGCTGTCGGCGTAGCCGTCGTAGTCGACGTCGACGTACCAGGTGGCGCACTCGTCGCCGCTGCCGTCCGACCAGAGCCAGATCTTAGGCAAGCCATCCTTGAAGTACCCGTTCTCCGTCTCGACCCACTTGTCGATGTCCCACGAATGGGTTCGGGCGAATGCAGTCATAGCGGTCTTGCTGACATCAAGGTCCTCGTGGAGCACGTTGATCTTCAGCTTGGCCGTGGCGGACTGCCCCGTCTCGACGATGGTGGCCTCGTTGTCATACTCGTACGAGCCTGGATCGAAGTCGCTCCAGGCGAAGCACTGGTCGTAGATGAACGTGTCACCGTTGGGCGCGGTGAGCGAGCCGAGATCGACCTCACCGAACAGGTCGCTCACGTCCTTGACGTTGATGGTCTTGTTG
>DASSAH010000200.1:0-13664 GCA_035685585.1 Coriobacteriia bacterium | reverse complement strand
ATCCATCCGAAACGCCGACGAGTTGTCGATCATCACGCATCCCGCGCTGACAACCGCGTCCCGGAAGCGCTTCGAGACGGCGCCTCCCGCACTGAACAGGACGATGTCGACCCCGTTGAATGACCGTTCGGTGAGCGCCTCGACGACCAGCTCCCCGCCCGCGAACGGCAGCGTGCTGCCCGCGCTCCTCTCGGACGCAAGCGCGATCACCCGCTTCGCGGGGAAGTCACGCTGCTCCAGCACGGTGAGCACCTCGCGCCCTACAGCGCCGGTCGCGCCAGCGACCGCGACTACCGGACGTTCGGGTATCGCGCGGTCCCACGCCATCTCATCTCACCTTGCCGCACGCCGGGGAGACCTCCGTCGTGATCGCGTCGCGCTCAAGCCCGAAGCTCGCATGCAAAGCGCGAACGGCCCTCTCGACCTCATCCGCCGCGATGACGCACGAGATCCTGATTGAGGACGTTGAGATCATGTCGAGGTTGACGCCCGCATCGGCCAGCGCCCTGAACATCTGCGCCGCGACGCCCGGATGGGTCTTCATGCCCGCCCCCACGAGGGAGACTTTCGCCACCGCCTCGTCGACATGCCAGGCGCGGGCTCCGAGCTCCTCGACCACCGCCTGGGTCGCCCGGCGCGCCCTGACGAGGTCCTCTTTCGGCGTTGTGAACGAGATGTCCGTCGTGCCCGACTCCGACACGTTCTGGATGATCATGTCGACATTCACGTTCGCCTCGGCGAGCCTTCCGAACACGGCCGCGGCTACCCCGGGGCGGTCAGGCACGTCACGGATGGTCACTTTGGCCTCCGAGACATCGTGCGTCACGCCCGAGATGATCGCCTGTTCCATCGCGTTGTCGCCCTCTCTGACGATGGTGCCGTCGCTGTCGTGGAAGCTCGAACGGCAGTGAAGCACGACACCGTGGTTCCGCGCGAACTCGACCGCACGCAGCTGGAGCACGCGAGCGCCTGTCGCCGCCATCTCCAGCATCTCCTCGTAGGAGATCGAACCGATCCTGCGCGCCTCTGGCACGACGCGCGGATCGGCGGTGAAGACCCCGTCGACGTCCGTGTAGATCTCACAGACATCCGCCCCGATTCCGGCGGCGACGGCCACGGCCGTGGTGTCGGAACCACCTCGGCCGAGCGTCGTGATGTGCCCGTCCTCGGTCACCCCCTGAAACCCGGCGACAATCGCAATCTGGCCGCGCTCTAAAGCCTCCCTGACCCTCTCAGCGCGCACCTCGCGGATCTTTGCCTTCGTGTGGCCCGCGTCGGTCACGATGCCGACCTGAGGTCCGGTGAACGATATCGCCTCATGGCCGAGCGAGTGGATGGCCATCGCGAGCAGCGCGATCGTGACTTGCTCCCCCGTGGCGAGCAGCATGTCCATCTCGCGCTCCGGAGGCTCGTGGCTGATCTCGCCGGCCCGCGCGATCAGTTCGTCGGTGACATCACCCATGGCCGAGACGACCGCGACGACCTGGTCCCCCGCGCTCTTCCGAGCGACTAGCCGCCGCGCGACGCTCATGATGCGCTCGGTCGAGCCGACCGAGGTGCCGCCGAACTTGGTGACCACGAGGGGCATGCCGCCGTCTCCGTTCCAGGTGTTCTACGTGCGCGTGTTCCCCGTGAGACGCGTCACTGTAGTGTAGCATCGGCGATGCGCGGCCCGGCCGCCGCGAACGCGGCGACCACCTCCGGGTCGAACTGCGATCCCGCCGCCGATTGCAGCTCGGCGAGACCCTCCTCGGCGGTCATGCCGCAGCGGTACGGGCGCTCGGCGATCATCGCCTCGTACGCGTCCGCCACAGCGAGCACCCGGGCGAGCACCGGGATGCGAGTTCCCTTGAGCCCGGCCGGATAGCCGGTCCCGTCCCATCGCTCGTGATGGTGCCGGACGACCGGCGTTATCGGCCACGGGAACGAGACCGGCTCCAAGATGTTCGCGCCGATGAGCGGGTGGGTGCGCATCGTCTCGGTCTCATCGGGGTCCAAACGGCCCGGCTTGAGCAGGATCTCTTCAGGGATGCCGATCTTGCCGATGTCATGGAGGTACGCGGACATCTCGAGCGAGAGGCGCTGGTCCGGCGAGAGTCCCATCTCGGCGGCCGTGAGAGCCGCATAGCGGGCGACCCGGTCTGAGTGCCCGCGCGTGTACGAGTCCTTGGCGTCCACAGCAGCCGCCAGAGAACGCACGGTCGCGACATACGCCTCGTGCACTCTGCCGAACGCCTCGCACGTCCCTAAGGCGGTCGTCACGTGGTTCGCAATCGTGCCGAGAAGTCGGACGTCATCAGCGCCGAACCGTTCGCCGCCATCGTCCGCTCGGCCCACTGTGAGCGCCCCGATGACTCCTTCCGGCGAGATGAGGGGGACGCTCACCGCGACGCGAGCGCCCGTGATCGTGTCGCGGTGAGCGTCGTCTTCGCCGCCTGAGGCGGCGAAGACCAGCGGTCGGCCCTCGCGGACGACCCAGGCTGCCATCGATGTCTCGGCGAAGCGCCGTGAAGACGGAGTGTCGGCCACGCCGTGAACCGCACGCACGTGCACGTCCCCACTGTCCCCGCGAAGCGCGACGTATCCGATGTCGGCCCCGCTCGCCCCGACCGCGGACCGCAACGCTCCCTCGAGGAGGGCATCCGGATCGGACGCGGAGCCCACGATGCGGCTGGACTCATGCAGCGCGGAAAGGTCGACGAGCCTGCGCTCGAGGCACGCTCCTCGCTCGGTGAGCGCTCTCGCCATCGCTTCGAGTCCCGAGGCCACCGCCCCGATCTCGCTTCCGTCGCGCACGACGTCGACGTGGCTGGCCGCGCCAGCCCCACCGCTGGCCGCTTCGTCGGCTCTCGCGGCCAGTCCGCGAAGCCGGAGCGCCACCCGCCGCGAGACGAAGACGCTCGCGACCGCCGTCATGGCGAAGGACGCGACGGCCCACGAGATCGTGGCCGCGACCAGCGTCGCGTCGCCGGAGGCGCCGTCGCGCGCGAGCATCGGCGCGAGCACCATCAGCGACAACGCTCCGAGCGCCACCGACGCCGCCACGAGCGTCACCGCGATCTGGACGGCGAGGCCGTGTCCGCGTCCGTGCCGCCGAACGCCAGGCGGGCTCATAGCTCCCTGCGGGCCTCCAGTGCCCGCCCGAGGGTGACCTCGTCGGCGTATTCGAGGTCACCGCCGACCGGAAGGCCTGAGGCGATGCGTGTCACGCGCAACCCGAGGGGCTTGAGCATGCGCGCGAGATAGAGAGCCGTGGTCTCGCCCTCGATCGTCGTGTTTGTGGCGACCAGCACTTCCGTCACGCCACCCGCCGAGACGCGGTCGAGCAGTTCCCGGATCTTCAGCTGCGCCGGCCCGATTCCATCGATCGGCGAGATCACGCCACCGAGCACATGATATCGCCCACGGAACTCGCCCGTGCGCTCGATCGCGATGACATCGCGAGGCTCTTCTACAGCACAGATGATGGACGGGTCACGCTCGGGATCGGAACAGACCGCACACAGGTCCCCCTCCGCGAAGTCAAAACAGACCGGGCAGAAGTGGATGACACGCTTCACTTCGATGAGCGCTTCCGCGAGACGGCGCGCCCCCTGCTCGTCGGAACGCAGGATGAAATAGGCGATGCGCTGGGCGGACTTCGGCCCGATCCCGGGAAGACGCTCGAGTTCGTCGAGGAGGCGAGCTATGGGGGGCGCATACAGCACCGTGCGGCTCCCTACGTAAGACCGGGGATGTTCATGCCCCCAGTCACCTCGGCCATCTTCGTCGATGCGAGGCTTTGGGCCTGACGGATCGCGTCGTTGACGGCGGCGGCCACGAGATCCTCGAGCATCGCGACGTCGTCAGGGTCGACCGCGGCCGGGTCGATGGCGACGCGGTCGAGCGTCATGTCGCCGGTCATGACGACCTTCACCGCCCCGCCGCCGACCGACGACTCGACTCGGGAGTCGGCAAGTTCGGCCTGGACGCGAGCCATGTCGGCCTGCATCTTCTGGGCCTGCTTCATCATGCCCGCAAGATTGGGTTTCACCTGTCTAGTCCTTTCCGCCGGCACCGTGCGGGTGCTCCTCGATCATCTCCGCGCCGAGCGTCTCGCACAACAGCCGGTCGACGTCGACGCACTCGGACGACTCTGCCGTCACCGACGCCTCTTGTTCGCTGTCACGCTCGGGAACGACCTGCTCCTCCGACGCTTCGAACCCAGGCGAGTCATCGGCCGGCGCCTCCGGCTCGCTCTGCCACTCCTCGCTCACCCGCACCGGTCCCCGCCCCAACTGGAACCGAAACGGCGGTGAAGCGCCGAGCACCTCGGCGAGACTGAGTTTGAGCAGCTGCGACGTGCCCTGCTCGGACGCCTGCGTCATGCGGAACGAGGCGTCGGCCGGAAACTCAATGACCAGAGTCGCACCGTCGGCGTCGATGTCCACTTCGGTGCCGTCGAAGATGGCCGCGCGCGGCGCCTTGCGTTTCTTGAGCTCGGACACGACGCCGGGCCACGCACGCTTCGCTCGCGCCCGGTCGAGCGGTCCGGCCGCCTCGAGCATCCTCGGCGGGCGCTCGTCCGAAGGCGACGTTGGCGCTGCTTCGGCCACGGGCGGCGCCGGCAAAGCGGCGGGCGCGACAGGCGGCTCTGCGGGGGTGGCCACGGACGGCGCCGCCGGGCGCGCGGGCGCGGGCTCCAGGACCGGCGCGCCGACCTCAAGCGCCGCGATACGCTCGGCGAGCGCCTCGAGCGTGACCTCTCCTTGCGGCCTGGCGAGCCGGGTGAGCGCGACCTCGAACGCGAGTCGCGGATCCGGTGACCACCGAAGCTCCGTGGCGAACTCGCCGAGCACCTCGAGGATCCGAGCCAGCCGGTCGGAGCCGAACTCCGCCGCCTGCCGCGCAAGACGCGCGGCATCGGCGCTGGTCGCATCGACGACGCCGGCCGCGTCGCCGAGAGCCGACACCACGTAGAGGTCGCGCACATGTCCGATGAGTCCCCGGACGAACTCAGGGATGTCCACGCCGATCGATGAGATTCTGGCGACGAACCGGAACGATCCGGGCACATCACGAGCTGCTATCAGGTCCGCCACCTCGAACAGCAGGCTGCCATCGACCTCGCCGAGCAATCCCGCGACGTCGTCCAGCGAGATCTCGCCACCAGTGAACGCGGCGACCTGCTCGAGAGCGGAGATCGCGTCGCGCATCCCGCCGCCAGCGTGCCTGGCGACAAGGGCGAGAGCAGCCTCGGGGACCTGGTAGCCCTCTTGCTCGGCGACGTGCCTGAGACGCCGGGCGATGTCCTCGACGCCGATCCGGTGAAAGTCGAACCGCTGGCACCGGGAATGAATGGTCTCCGGCACCTTGTGCGGGTGGGTGGTGCACAGGATGAACACGGTGTGCGACGGGGGCTCCTCGATGCTCTTCAACAGCGCGTTGAACGCGTGTGTCGAGAGCATGTGGACCTCGTCGATGATGTAGACCTTCCAGCGTCCCCGGGTCGGCAGGTACGCGAGACGGCCGATGATCTCCTCACGGACGACATCGACCTGGGTCCGCGATGCGGCGTCGAGTTCATGGACGTCGGGATGACGCCCCTCGGCGATGTCGACGCACTGCTCGCACGTGCCGTCAGGCTCCGAGGTCGGCCCCGACTCGCACTCGAGCGCTTTGGCGAAGATGCGCGCGACCGTGGTCTT
Source organism: Coriobacteriia bacterium (assembly GCA_035685585.1). GTDB lineage: Bacteria > Actinomycetota > Coriobacteriia > Anaerosomatales > SLCP01 > DASSAH01. The sequence continues at coordinate 7,977 of DASSAH010000200.1, read as the reverse complement.
CCCGGTTCCGCGCGGGCCGGTGAACAGGTACGCGTGGGCGACAGCGTCCTCCGCGACAGCGTTGCGGAGCGTGCGTGTGATGTGCGCCTGACCGACAACGTCGTGAAATGTCTGCGGCCGGTACTTCCGGTACAGGGACTGGTGGGCCATCCGGGGCCTCTCACGCGTGATCTTCCTGCCGAGAAGTATAGCCTTCCCGGTGACACGGGACCGTACGGCGTTGCGCCCCCGAGCGGGACCCGGACGCTCGGCAGGGGACGCTTATGGCTGCTTCCTTCCGGATCTGACCAGGTTCACGCCATGCCGCCGTCCGAGCCCCGTTCGAGGGCGCCGCGCGCGAATCCACAGTATACGGGCGGAGAGGCGTCCCCGGCCATACCAGCTTGGCGACCGCCTCGCAGCGGCGCCGGTCGCTCGTCCGGGGGCCGCGAGGGAACATATAGGGTGCCGGGCGACCGTCATCCCCGCGCGAACGCACACCGGCCGGGAGTAAGGGAGGTTCCCCCTGTGGACGAGAGTGAGCGGACGCTGCTCCTGCAACTTGCCCGTCACGAAGGATGGCCCGCGGTCTCTATCTACCTGCCGACACACCGCGCAGGCGCGGACGCAAGGCAAGACCCCATCCGCCTGAAGAACCTCCTCGCCCAGGCGTCAGCCGAGCTCAAGAGGGGCGGGATGCGGGCGCCTGATGCCGAAGCGCTCCTCGCCCGCGCACAAGAGGTGCAGCGCGACGCCTCCGTCTGGCGGGAGGGGTCCGATGGATTCGCGCTGTTCGTGGCTGACAGCATCTTCGAGACGCACCGCACTCCCCGGCCTTTGCCTGAGCGCGTACGGGTCGGGTCGAGATTCCACCTGCGTCCTCTGATCGGCGCGCTCCGTCCCGCGTTCAGCTTCTACGTCCTCGCGCTGAGTCAGAACCGCGTGCGTCTGTTCGAAGGCACCGAGAAGAGCATCCGGGAGCTCGATGCCGAGGGCGTGCCGCAGGGGCTTGCCGACGCGCTGAAGTACGACGACTACGAACGACAGGTGCAGTTCCACTCGCGCACCCCCGCCGCGGCGGCGGGCCGTGGCAGGCGCAACGCGGTCTTCCACGGACACGGAGGCAGCAGCGAGAACCAGAAGAGCGATCTCTTCCGCTACTTCCGCCATGTCGATGTCGCCCTCAAAGAACTCGTCCCCGCCGACGGCCGACTGCTCCTTGCGGGAGTGGACTACCTCGTGCCGATCTACCACGAGGCGAACACGCACGCGCATCTGCTCGATCTCGTCATCGCGGGCAACCCGGACAACGCCGCGTCACACGACATTCACGCTGAAGCGCTCGCCCTCTTGGAGCCGCGCCTCGACGCGGGTGCCCGGGAGGCGCTGGAAGCGTTCTCGGCGAGCGAGGCGCGCGGGACCGGGTCCGGAGATCTTCGAGAGATTCTGCCCGCGGCTCTGGAAGGCCGGATCGACACGTTGATCGTTGCGGACGAGGACACGGTTTGGGGAACGTACGACAGCGCGACCGGGTCCGTGACGGTACGTCCCGATCCCGGCCGGGACGATGTCGACCTGCTGGACCGCGCCGTCGCGGCCACGCTGTCGCAAGGAGGGGCGGTGCAGGTCCTGTCGGCACACGAGCTTCGGCGGGTCGCCGGCTCCGAGGCTGCGGCGGTGTTCCGGTACTGACCCTGCTAGACTCCTTTAGCGAAACGCCGGAACCGCCGATATTCCTGTCGTAGGAACCGTGTTTTCCGGCCACGATGCGGGCTGCAGGGCGCCGCGGCCGCAGGTTCGAGAGGGGGTTGCCCGCGTGCGGCCGAACGAACGGCTCCTCGAGCTCGTCGACCGCGTCCACGGCGCGTCGCCACACCCTGTCGTCTGCGTCTTGCCGGACCTCACCATCGGCTACGCCAACACCGCGGCCGGCGTCGAAGTCGGCGTAGCGCCGTCTGCGCTCATCGGCGCTCGGTGCCACGAAGCGCTCGCCCGCTCCCCTGCGCGATGCGAGGGATGCCTCGCCGACGCCGTCTTCCACGATGCCAAAGCGCGCTCCCGGATCCGGTGCGTCACCGGCCCTGACGGCGGCGATAGACAGGTGGTCGAACGCTGGCAGCCCGTTCTCGACGACAGCGGCGCCGTCGCGTGCGTGCTCAGGTCCTCGGTCGAGGCAGGCCTCGGCCGCGCGAGTCCCGTCGCTCCGCTCGACCCCGGCGCTGATGACGACTGCGGCCGCATGCGGCAGTTCTTCGACGCCACCGCCGCGGTGATCATGACGATCGACCCGCACGGCGTCGTCACGCGGATCAACCGCGCCGGGTCGGAGCTGTTCGGGCGGCCGGCGGATGAGATCGTCGGCAAGAGCTGGCTCGATGAGTTCGCGCCCCTCGATCAGCGTGACGAGTGCCGCGAGTGGTTCCGCCAGGTCCTCGATGGAGCCGTACCGGCGGGCGGCACGCCGTGCCAGCACGACGTCGTCCGTTCGGACGGCACGGTCTGCCGAGTGGAGTGGCACGACACCGTCCTGCTCCATGAGGATGGGTCGGTCGCGGGTGTGCTGCGCTCGGGGATAGACATCACGCGACGCGAGGCGGCCGAGGAGGAGTTGCGGTTCCGCTCGGCGGTGCTCGACCACGCCAACGATGCCGTCGTCGTCCACGACCCCGCAGGCGTCCCCATCTACGCAAACCATCGCGTCTGCGCGATGTGCGGATACAGCCGGGACGAGTTCCTCGCGCTCGAACCGTTCGGGTGGCTCGATCCCGAGCACCGCGAGGTCCACGAGGCGGTGCGCGAGGCCCTGACGCGCACGGGCGCCACCATCTTCGAGGCCCTCTACCTCGCACGTGACGGCACCCGCATCCCCGTGGAGGTCCACGCGACGGCCACTGAGGTGGAGGGCAGGAGCGTCGTCGTGGCCGCGGGCCGGGACGTGACCGACCGCAAACGCTCCGAGCAGGCGATGACGCGCCTCGCCTTCTACGATCCCCTCACCGGGCTCGCGAACCGGGCGCTCTTCCTCGACCGGCTCCGTCACGCCACGTCCGCGAGCAGGCGCACGGGGGAGCGCCTCGCCGTGGCCTTCGTCGACCTCGACCACTTCAAGATGGTGAACGACAGCCTCGGTCACCTCATAGGCGACGCGGTGCTCACTGAGATAGGTCGGCGGATCAAGTCCCGGATGCGCGACGCGGACACGGTCGCGCGCCTTGCCGGTGACGAGTTCACCGTGCTGATGTCGGGCATCGACACCGTCGACGACGCCGAACGTATCGCCGCCAAGATCCTGGAGTGCTTCAAGGATCCCATCAGCGTCTCAGGTCACGAGATCTTCGTCACCGCGAGCATCGGGGTCGCGCTCGCCTCGGTCGACGAGCCCGAGGACCCGGGCACCCTGCTCGGCAAGGCCGACACGGCGATGTACCGGGCAAAACACAGCGGCCGGGACACGTACTGCTTGCACGGAGCGAGCATCACCGACGAGACGCGCCATCTGTTCAACCTGAAGAACGATCTGCACGGTGCCGCGGAGCGGGGAGAACTGGAACTGCGCTATCTCCCGATCGTCCGGGTGAGTGACGGTTCGGTCACCGGTGTCGAAGCGCTCGTCCGATGGAACCACCCGGCGACAGGTCAGATCGCCCCGGCGACGTTCCTGCCGCTCGCCGAGGAGGCCGGGTTGACGGCCGAGATCGGGGCGTGGGTCACCCGCACCGCGAGCGAGCAGTTCGGTCGGTGGCGAAGCGGCGGACTGCTGCCCGGCGCACGGCTCACGGTGAACCTCTCGGCCCGGCAGTTCGCCGATCCGGCGCTGCCTCGACGCATCGGGACACTCCTCTACGAGAACGGCTTCGAGCCGAGTTCGCTTGAACTCGAGATCACGGAAGACACGTTCCGGACCGGAGAGGGGCTCAGCGGCATCTGGAACGGCCTTCGCGACCTCGGCGTGCGCATCTCCATCGATGATTTCGGCCGAGGGCACTCCTCACTCGACCAGCTGCTTCGCTTCGAGGTCGACGCGATCAAGATCGACCGGGAGTTCGTGCGCGGCCTCGGCCGGAACGCTCGCGCGACCGCTGTCTGCCGCGCGGTCATCTCGATGGCTCGGCAACTCGGCATCACTGTCGTGGCGGAGGGCGTCGAGACGCGCATACAGCACGCGTGCCTTCGCGCCGAGGCATGCGACGAGATGCAGGGGTACCTCATCAGTCCCGCTCTTCCCGCCGCGTCCCTCGAGCCGCTTCTGCGCAAGCCGACGCTCGTACGATTGCGCGAGCGCTCGCGGTCAAGCGCCTGAGCGGGAACACTCCCTGTGAGGCCGAGCGGTAAGCGGGGAGGTTGGACGATGTCCGACGTTCAGCGGGAGAGCGCCACGTACGATGTCCTCATCGTCGGCGCGGGACCCGCCGGGTTGACCGCGGGGATGTACAGCGCGCGACAGGGGCTGCGTACCGCGGTCGTGGCAGGCGAGGTCGGCGGGCAGGCGGCATGGGCCGGGCGGATCGAGAACTACCTCGGATGGCAGGCGGTCACCGGGCCCGAACTCGTCCGCGCGTTCCGTGACCACGTCTCGGCATTCGACGTCGAATGCTTCGAAGGTCGGCTCGTCAACGCCCTTATGCCAGAAGACGGGGACTTCATCGCGTACACGCGCGAAGGCGACTCGTTCCGAGCGCATGCGGTGATCATCGCGACTGGCAAGGCGCCCAACCGCCTGTCGGTACCGGGTGAGACCGAACTCATCGGCCGGGGGGTCTCATACTGCGCCACCTGCGACGCCGCCTTCTTCGCCGGTGCGGACGTCGCGGTGGTGGGTTCGGGCGACTCGGCTGCCGAGGCCGCCCTCCAGCTCGCCAGACTCGGGGCGCGGACGACCCTCCTGACCGGAAGGCGACAGACGATCTCCGCCGCGTTACGGTCCGCGCTCGACAGCGAGCCGGCGATCACGCTGCTTCCCGGCGCCGAGGTCGTCCGCATCACGGGCGAAGACCTCGTCAGCGGTATCGTCGTGCGAGACGGCGCGACGCGTGCCGAGACCACCTTGCCGGTGAGAGGGGTGTTCATCGAGACGGGCGCGATCGCAGCCACGGAGTTCACCTCGGGGCTCGTCGAGACGAACGCAAAGGGCGAGATCGTCGTGGACCGGCGCTGCGCGACGAGCGCTCCTGGCATCTACGCCGCCGGTGACGTGACCGACGGTCTCGGCAAGCAGGTCATCATCGCCGCGGGCGAAGGAGCGAGGGCCGCCGTCGCCGCAGGCAAAGACCTCAAGCGGCGGTGATGCCGTCCCGGCCGGGGCAGGCGCCGCTCCGGCAGTCCCGCGCGTCAGGCAAGTCGCTCCCCTACGATCCTGGCCACCTCCGCCTTGTCGCAGCTCCCGCCTGTCTCGGCGACCACTCCGGCGATCGCCCTCCCCATCTCGCGCCGCTCGGTGATCCCTTCCGCCGCAAGCACTCGGTCGACCACGGCGACGAGCGCCTCACCCGTCACCTGCTCGGGGAGGTACGTCTTGAGGATGCCGACCTGGATCCGTAGCAGCTCGGTGCGCTCGGCATCGGTGCCCGCTCGTACCGACCCTTCCAAGGTCTCGCTTGTCTGCTTCAATATCTTCTTGAGTGCTGCGAGCACGTCCGCACCGGTCGACGGTCGCCGTGACTCCTTCTCAACGATGTCAACCTCGTTCTTGACCATGCGCAGGATTGACAGACGGGGCTTGTCGCGTTCGCGCATCGCCCGTGTTATCTCCTCGTTGAGCAGGCTCCTGTCCATCTGGTCCTCCCGGAATCTGATGCCCTTCAGGGCCGAGCGAGCGCTCACGCGTCCATGACCGCGACACTGCGCCGCCAGCGTACCAAAGCCCCGCACTGTGCGCTTCGGGTATCGTGGGTGAGAACCATGTCCCCCGGACAGGCGTGTCCGACTGGTGCCCCGGCGGATGGAGCGTATCGTGAACGGCCATCTCGATGAAGTGTGCGTGAACACCCTCCGGTTCCTCGCGGTCGACATGGTCCAGAGGGCCGAATCGGGTCATCCGGGCATGCCGATGGGAGCGGCGCCGATGGCCTACACGCTCTGGGACCGCTTCCTGCGCTTCAACCCGGCAGACCCTTCGTGGCCGGACCGCGACCGCTTCGTGCTCTCCGGTGGCCACGGATGCGCCCTGCTCTACGCACTCCTCCACCTGTCCGGATACGACCTGCCGATGACCGAACTCGAGCGCTTCCGTCAGTGGGGAAGCCGCACGCCCGGTCATCCCGAGTCCGGATTGACCCCGGGCGTCGAGGCGACGACCGGGCCGCTCGGCCAGGGGATCTCCAACGCCGTCGGCATGGCCCTCGCCGAAGCGGCGCTCGCGGCCAGGTTCAACAGACCCGGCCACACCGTCGTCGACCACCGCACCTACGTCATCTGCAGCGACGGCGACCTGATGGAAGGCGTCGCTTCGGAGGCCGCCTCGCTCGCCGGCCACCTCGAACTCGGCAAGCTCATCGTGCTCTACGACGACAACAGCATCTCGATCGAGGGGTCCACCGACCTCGCGTTCACTGAGGACCGCATCGCGAGGTTCGCGGCGTACGGCTGGCACACGCAGCGCGTCGATGACGGCACGGACATCGCCGCGATCGAGGAAGCCATCCGACAGGCCCGCGCCGCCAGCACGCAGCCATCGTTCATTGCGGTGCGTACCATCATCGGACATGGGAGCCCGAACAAACAGGGCACCGCATCGGCGCACGGGGAGCCGCTCGGCGCGGAGGAGACGCGCCTCGCGAAGGAGTCCCTCGGGTGGCCGGTCGAGCCCACGTTCCATGTGCCCGCGGAGGCGCTCGCCCGTTTCCGGTCGGCGATCGCGCGCGGAGCGGCGTGGCAGGCCGAGTGGCACGGCCGTCTCGAGGAGTACGCCGGCGCGTTCCCTGAACTGGCGGCTGAATTCGAGCGGCGTATCGCGGGCGAGTTGCCGGAGGGCTGGACGGACGGACTGCCGGCGTTCACGCCGCAGGAAGGCCCCATGGCGACCCGTGACGCTGGCGGCCTCGTCATGAACGCGCTCGCCGCCGGGGTGCCTGAGCTCATGGGCGGCTCGGCGGACCTCGCCCCGAGCACGAAGACGCTCCTGTCCGGCTACCCCGACTTCAGTGCGACCAGCCGCGCAGGTCGCAACCTGCGGTTCGGCGTGCGCGAGCACGGCATGGCCTCGATACTCAACGGGATGGCGTACCACGGAGGGTTCGTGCCGTACGGCTCGACGTTCCTCCTGTTCAGCGACTACATGCGCCCCGCGCTACGGCTCGCGGCGCTCAGCGCCCTCCACGTGATCCACGTCTTCACTCACGACAGCGTCGGCCTCGGCGAAGACGGGCCCACCCACCAGCCGGTCGAACACCTCCTCGCGCTTCGCGCCATCCCACACGTTCTGCTCGTCCGGCCGGCCGACGCCAACGAGACCTCTTCAGCGTGGCGCATCGCCCTCGAACACACAGACGGGCCCGTCCTCCTCGCGCTCTCCCGTCAAAAGCTCCCCGTGCTCGATCCCGCCGTCTACCCGCACGTCGCCGAGGGCACGCTCAGAGGCGGCTACGTACTGGCCGACGATGGTCCTGAGGGCGGCGGCGTGCCTGATGTGACGCTCGTCGCGACGGGGTCCGAGGTGCACCTCGCGCTCGAAGCGCGCGGCATCCTGGCGTCCGAGGGTCGGCGCGCCCGGGTGGTGAGCATGCCGAGTGTCAGTCTGTTCGTCGCGCAAGAAGAAGCATATCGCGCATACGTGCTACCCGACGGCGCTCCGGTGGTCGCCGTCGAGGCGGGCGCCACCCTCGGCTGGCGGACCTATCTGGCAGACGGCCCGTCCGTCGTGGGCATCGACCGCTTCGGCGCGTCCGCGCCAGGCGACACGGTCATGACAGGGCTCGGAGTCACACCGCTCGATGTCGTCGCGCTCGCGCGCCACGACATCGAGCGGTGGAAGAGCCGCTCAGGCGAGTGACGACCTGAATC
>DASSAH010000199.1:0-3500 GCA_035685585.1 Coriobacteriia bacterium | reverse complement strand
GGTTCGTCGCTGGTGACATAGGGAAGCGTGACGGTGTCTAAGGACGGGACCTCCCCCGCAAGAATCCGGTGCGCCGTCCGCTCCGACAGCGGAAGGCCGATCGAGCTGGCGATGTGGACGAAGTCGGCCGCGTCGCCAGCCGAGGCGGGGCGCTGCCACACGGGCAGGCGCTCCGGCGAATCGCAGAATAGGAGGTCGGATGGTCCGAGCAGAGAGCGGGCTGTCGAATACAGTGTGCTGGCGACCTCGACCGGGGAGCCGAGATAAACCTCAAGTTCAGGATGCTCGGCCGCGAACTCGAGGACGCGCCGGATGATGTTGTGGGGCCCACGGATCACCGACAGTCCGGCGCTCACGTCGCGTTCGACGAGAGGCCAGGTGGATTGGTCGGCCCGCTCCGGCAGGACCTCGGTGTCAACCGAAAGGCTGATCGAGGTGCCTCGATGGAGATCGGACGACATCACTCGGCAGTCCGTGACGTTCTCACGTATCGAGAACAGCGCCATCCCCCTGCCATGAACGCCCCACCGGTCCATGACCATGGTGTCGAGCTTCGACGTGACGCGCGGTTCGAAGACGGTCTCGTGGTGGGTCGCGGGGATACCGACCCCGTCATCGATCATGGTGATGAGACGCGATGAACCTTCGCGGGACGTCGCGACGAAGACATGCTGGGCGTGAGCATCGCGGGCGTTCCTGAGCAGTTCGACGACGATGTCCTCAACCAGGCGGATGTCGTGCTGTGCCTGCCGCCGCTCGGCTTCCGAGGTCAGCAAGCGGACGAACCCGTGACCGAGGTTCTCCTCGACCTTCAGGTACGCCTCACCCGAAACCGCGCCGACGAACGCGAGCAGGTCGCTGGTGTCGCTCTCACCCATGTGCACACTACCTACTTGGCGTAATCGATAGCTCGGCTCTCCCGGATGACCATCACTTTGATCTGACCGGGATACTCGAGTTCCTCCTCGATCTGCTTGGCTATGTCACGCGCGAGCACCACAGACTCGGCATCGCTGATGCGTTCGGGTTGGACCATGATACGTATCTCGCGACCCGCCTGCATTGCGTAGCACTTGTCGACGCCTGCGTGTGACTGGGCGACGGCTTCGAGCCGGTCAAGACGCTTGATGTAGCTCTCCAGCGTCTCGCGACGAGCGCCCGGGCGCGCGGCCGAGATCGCGTCCGCCGCTTGCACGAGCACGGCTTCGACGGTCGTCGGCTCGACGTCGCCATGGTGCGCTTCGATGCAATGGACCACCGCCGGCGGCTCGCTCATCCGCCGTGCAAGGTCGGCCCCTATCACGGCGTGCGGTCCCTCGATCTCGTGGTCGAGGGCCTTGCCGAGGTCATGGAGCAGACCCGCGCGCTTAGCGAGCCTCACATCGGTGCCGAGTTCGGCGGCCATCACCCCTGCGAGATGCGCGACCTCAAGGGAGTGCTTGAGGACGTTCTGGCCGTATGACGTGCGGTAGCGCAGGCGGCCGAGAGCGCGAGTAAGCTCAGCGTGCAGCCCATGGACCTCGGTATCGAACGCGGCCTGCTCCCCCGCCTCGTTGATATGCTGGGAGACCAACAGCTCGGCCTTGTTGTACATCTCTTCGATGCGGGCAGGGTGGATCCGCCCGTCCGAGATGAGCGACTCCAAGGCGATGCGGCCGATCTCACGGCGCACGGGATCGAAACTCGAAAGGATGACGGCCTCCGGCGTGTCATCGATGATCAGATTGATGCCGGTGAGCTGCTCGAAGGCGCGGATGTTACGGCCCTCACGTCCGATGATCCGCCCCTTCATGTCGTCCGAGGGTATGTGGACGACCGATACGGTCGACTCGGCGGTATGGTCGGCCGCGACACGCTGGATGGCGATGCCGACGATGTTGCGCGCCTTCTTGTCCGCTTCCTCTCGCGCCTGCGTTTCGGCCTCGCGGATGTAGGCCGCGGCGTCGCGCGTGACGTCGGCTTTGACACGGTCGAGGAGAAGGTTGCGCGCCTCGTCAGACGTCATGCGGGCGACGTCCTCGAGGCGCTGGCTCTCCTCGGCGATAAGATCCTCGAGCTCCTGTTCCCGCTGTACGAGCTGGCCCTGCTGACTTGAGAGCTGATGGTCCCGCTTGTCCAGCGACTCCACACGCCGGTCGATGCTCTCTTCCCGCTGAGCGAGCCGGTTCTCGAGCGAGCCGAGCTCCCGGCGCCGCTCCTTGATCTCGGCCTCAGCCTCCTGCATCAGGCGGAACGCCTGGTCCTTGGCCTCGATCACGGCCTCTCTCTTGAGCGTCTCGGCCTGCTTCTCGGCTTCCTGGATCGCACGTTCGGCTTCTTCGCGCGAACGGCCGGTCTTGTCTTGGACAAGGAACCGGCTGATCACAAGGCCGAGGGCGGCGCCGACGATGACCGCGATCACGATGTAGATGAGGTCCACTGCGAGCCCTCCCTTCCGGTTGATGCTTCATGTTCTCGCACCGGGTCGAGTCGGGTCGTCAGCGGACTCAGAGAGCTACCGCGCACGGTGGCCTGAACCCCACGCCAACGAGGGACCGGACGACTCGGCGTCCGGCAGATGTGACACTGCGCCGATCACGAAGCGGTGTGCCGTGTATGCGCAAGCCCGGACGGTGCGTCCGGGTCTCGTCGTCAGGTCGCAATCGCAAGGGCAAAACCGCCGGCATAGCTCATCGCGTCGTGCGGCGGAGAGTCACATGTGCCGTGCACATGGTAGGTCTCAGCAGGGCAAAGTGTCAAGGCCAGGAAGGGCGGCCCCGGGGCTACCTGGGGCCGCCCTTCCTGCTGGCGGCGACGGGGGGGACCGCTGTGGCGCCGGACGCATCTCGCTCCTGCCGAAGAGCCGATCTCGCCGTGTCGTACGAGAAGCCGCGGGTCACGAGTCTCCTCATCGCCCGGGCAGCGCCCGGACGTGTAGCCGTGTCAATGCCCGCTATAGCGTCGCGCGCCCGGACCGCCTCTTCGTTTTCGGGCGCGTGCGTGTCGAGAGCGCGGGCGGCAATGTCGGGAGCGACACCGCGCGTCGCTAGCCCTCCCGTGATCCGGCGGCGTCCCCAGCCAGCGGCGCGCTTGGCGCGCACGTACGCGTCAGCGAATCGAGCGTCGTCGAGGTACGCCTCTTGGACGAGGCGAGCGAGGGTCTGGTCGATGATCGGCTGAGGGTACCCATCCTCTTCCAGACGTGCGGTGAGCTCCCCGCGAGAGCGCTCCCGATAGCCGAGCAGACGTATCGCGCGATTCCAGGCCGCCAGCGGCTCGCTCGCCTCGATGGCGGCGGTGAGCAGCTCCTGCGTAGCGGCGTCGCCGTCCCGGATCCCCGCCACGCGAAGGGCGTCGGCGCTGGTCCGCCGTGAGGCGCCGTCCATGCACGAGACTATGCGCTCCCGGCACGAGCCTCTCGGGCGTGAGACCCTGACCGTGAAGGTCGCGGCCCGGCTCACCGCGCTATCCTTCCGTGGAGGCGACTTCGGCGACGGGGGCCTGGCCGTTGACCGTGAGGC
>DASSAH010000198.1:0-1793 GCA_035685585.1 Coriobacteriia bacterium | reverse complement strand
CCAGTTCGTCCGTGCGAGCAGCACCGCCTCGACGTTGGCCCGCTCAGCCTCGTCTCCCCACTCGACGACGTAGCGGTTGCCGCAAAGCAGGCATGTCGCCCGGTCAACGCCCGGCGAGAGGGCGATCCCGGCACCGCACGCGCAGTCGGTGACCCAGCGCGAATCGTTGACGTAGGGTGTCACGCTGCCGGCGTCGACGGCCTTGATCCCGCGATTTTGCAAAGACCGCGCGATCGCTGCCTCGACCTCGGCCTCCGAGGGCAGCGGACCACCGTGCGGGCGGGCGAAGCGGTGGAGCATATCGCGGCGAGTTTCGATTCGGTCGTTGCGCGGCATCTATTCCTCCTAGCTAGTAAGCGAGCACCGTGGATACCCCGAGCACCGCGAACGGCGCGAACTCGTCAGAGCCGTCGCTGACGTGCCAGTAGAGCACCGAGTCAGCGGGCGAGAGCTGCCAGACGACCTGCCAGAGGCCGCCCTGGATGGTCCACTCGATCCGCTCGATCCGGTAGTCCTCGGCCCACGCGTCGCCGAGCCCTTGCGGTAGGCGCTGAACCGTGATGCGGTCGCCGATCTCCAGAGAGAGACAGGGCACCCAGAGCCGGTCGTCACGCTGCGGCCGGATCACGAGCGCCTTGACCCGGTAGCCGGGATCCTTGCGGCGACTCAGCAGCCAGGCAGCGCGGTCGGCCATCTCGGCGTCGGTCGTCGCCAGCAGGTCGGTCTCGGCGGTCGCGCGGCGGAAATACTCGAGCTTGCTCGTCGCGTCCTCGGCGGTCCGCGCCGTCCCGCCGCGCCGCTCGCAGGAGACCACGTTGTAGAGGTCGCCGTCGTCGTAACTGGTCACGAGGTCGTAATACGGCAGGGCGGCCGGATCGCTCGCGTCGGCGAACGTGTAGCGGCTCGTCTGCTGGTCCGGGCCCAGCAGATAGTGACGGTTGTAGAAGCAGATCGCGCCCTCGGCGTTGACGAAGAGCCGCCCACCCTCAGCCCGCTCGACCTGCTGGCAGTATTCGAGCGCGTTGGCCTTGTCGGCGAACGTCTCGGCCTGGACGGTCGTATTGCCGGCGAGGATCACGCGGTCGCCGGTGATCGGCGAGAGGATCGTCGTCGAGTCGAGCTGGCTGTTAGTCGCCGAGTCGAGCAGCCAGGTACCGCCGGTCGTCCAGCCGGTCAGGTCAAGGACCGCGTCGATTCGCGCGCTCGATAGTTGCTCGGCGAACGCCGTCCCGGCGAGGATGTCGGCGAGACCGAGGACGCGCAGACCATCGGCGGCGCGGATCGGCGTGACCGCGTCCGCGCCGGACCCCGGCCACTCGGCCGCGAAGCCGTCGACGTAGCCCGAGAAGAGCGGGTAGTCGACGCCCTCGTAGACCGCCGAGAGGCGCAGGCGGCGCATCGGCTTGAGGTCGCCGTAGTAGGGGCCGGTCGCGTGGGATGGATCGAACCGCCGATCACGGTTGTCGAGCGCGAGCGTCGCGGTCCCGACCTCGAACCGATCGAGGTCTCGCTGCCGCCCGCGCGTGAGGTGGACGCCCTTCGCCAGACGGACGCGCCCGCTCTCGTCAACCCACTGCGGCGCCTCGGTCGGTCGCGACGAGAGGGCGAGATAGGCCAGCAGGGTCGGCTCGGCCATTAGTACGCCCTCCCGTTGTCGCGGGCTCGCTGCCGCAACCCGGCGTCGATCACGTCGACCAGTTGCCGCTCCGTCACGACTGAGCCGGCGACGTTGATGATGATCGGAGCCGGCGCGCTGCCACCGGACCGCCCGCCGCCGACTGGCACGACATACT
>DASSAH010000197.1:0-2714 GCA_035685585.1 Coriobacteriia bacterium | reverse complement strand
ATGGACGAGTGGATGAGAGCGCGTACCTGACGGTTGATTGACAAAGTAAGTGCAAGGATCGATCGCCCCCAGGCTCCTGCCACACTTAGCGCAAGAATCATCAGCTCAGATAGCATGTTTCGCCCCACCGATAGATGTTGGATCTTGGCTCTGCGCCGTCGTGTCGGCCCCACGAGCGGCTCGAGGGCGTGCTCGACTAAGCCCTTCTCAACGCCTCTGCCAGACTAAGCGCAAAAGGGTACCTTGTTCAGTCCGTTTTCGTCCACGCCGTCTTTCGGGGGCCTTAGGGGTAGACTTACTTAGGGTTGTCTCCTGTGAGGAGGCTGGGCTTGAGCACGACATCGTCGGGTGCGATGTGTTCGAGTCCCAGCCCCTCCAGGAGATCTGTGGGCAACACGTGATGCGCGAGATCGAACGGGGACGCGCCCCCGAGTGATGCGCGCGGCATCGAGTTCACGTGACTGGTCAAGATCGAAGCATCACGCCTCGTGAACCCGTCAATTGACGTCCCCTTAGGGGCGATGCGCCGCAGCAGGCGGTGGCGGTTTTCCACCGAGCCTTTCTGGTCAGCGCGTCTCGGGTCGCAGTAGTAGACACAGGTGCGCCCGTCCTTCTCGATGCTCTCGAAGTTTGCGAACTCGTGTCCGCGATCGGAGAGGATGAGCGGGAATACGGCCGAAAAGCGCCCGCATAGGATCGATCCGATCGTGTCGAAGACCTCGCCCACGCACGCCTGCGTGTGCTCCTCGAGCAAGAACACAAACAGGAACGACGTCCGCTTGTGAAGCATCGTGAGCAGCACCTTCGTATCCGTGCGCACGCCTTCGACGCAGTCGATCTCGACGGCACTGAGGCGCTCTTCTTCGGAGAGTGCGCAATAGTCGTTGAAGGTGCGGCCCTCTGGCACGAAGAAGCGTTCGGCCGGCCGGGCGCGCTTGCGTGGCCGGTAGCGGCACTTGGCCACAAGATCGAGATTCTTCATCCCGCCAAGACCCAAGTCGACATAGCGGTAGAAGGTGCGCTCCGAGCAGGGGAACTCGCCTCTGTGCGCCGCCCAGACGTGCGCTATAGACTGGCCCTTCTCTTTGATCAGGGGCTTTGCCGTGGCAATCATCGACCCGAACGCCTCAGACGTCGTGTCGATCCCGGTGCGGGAATCGACAAGCCTCGAATCGGCCAGGCGCTGGGCAAGCTTGGCGTCGTAGCGGTAGCGATGCAGCCGGCACCCGTTGACCGACGCGCACCCGTTGCACACGAACGGTGCTGCGCCGTTTCTGCCGCACACATCTGCGGTGAAGTTCGGACAGATGTTCGTGCAGCGCACCTTCTTGCAGCTCGCACAGCGCCGCGTCGAGCACATGCGACACAGCGCCTTGATCGTGCAGGTCTTGTAGTGGACGCACAGACGCATGATGCTTGTAGGTGTTGAGCGGTACCCGTCGTCTCTGCGGTTGCGCTTGATCTCACGGGTGACGCTCGAGACACTCTTTGCAAGGCTCAGTGCGATCGAGCTCACGGACTCGCCGGCATTCAGAAGCCTTTGGATCTCACACCGTTCATCGAAGGTGAAGTGGCGGTAGCCACGGGCATTCTCCGGCATGGATGTGCTCCTCTCCTTGTCATATAGGCCCGCCGGAGAAAAGGCGGTGGACTATAAGAGAGGATATAGCAGGGCACGGAAGCACACCGGTGGGTCACAGGGGGCGGGTCGGAGGGCCCTGCCAGACCAAGTGCAAGACCACTTGCACTTAGTTTGTCAATTCAGGCCCATTTCGTCCACGAAGACGAGGGCGTGCCACTCAGCGAGGAGCAGGGCGTAATCGACGAATGGGCCAACCGCGGCTACACGATCCTCCACCTTGCCGCTGACAGTAAACTCGTCGGCATCCTGTGCATCGAAGACCCGATGCGTCCCGAAGCCCCGGAGGTCGTCGCAAAGCTTCGCGGGCTCGGCGTCAAGCGCGTCCTCATGCTCACCGGCGACGCATCAAGGACTGCCAAGGCGGTCGCCGAGGCGGTCGGCATCGACGAGTGGCGCGCCGGAGTGCTTCCGGTGGACAAGGCCGACATCGTCCGCGGACTGCAGGCGGAGGGACACACGGTGCTCATGGTGGGAGACGGGATCAACGACTCCCCCGCGCTTTCCGCAGCCGACGTGGGCGTGTCCATGCGCGACGGCGCCGATCTCGCCCGCGAAGTGGCCGACGTCGTGCTCGCCGGGAACGACCTCTCTGAACTGGTGTTCGCTCGGCGACTGGCACGAGCGTCGCTCGCACGCATCAGGCACGGGTTCGTGGCGATCGTCGGCCTCAACACAGGCTACCTCGGCCTTGGCCTGACCGGCAGAGCGCAACCGAGCTCCCTGGCGCTGCTTCACAATCTCACAACCGTGGGTGTGTCGCTGAACTCGATGCGGCCGATGCTCGAAGCTTCCGCCCCCGACCGACAGGAGTGACGGGTATGATCGCAAGCGATATCGCGGGAAGACTTCGCCTGCGAAGCCGTGTGTTGCGTGACGAGCGAGAGCTGAACGTGGCCGCCGGGAAACTGGCCGACACCCTCGGCGTGTCCCGTGTCACCGGCAACGGCAGAACAGGAAGCCTACTCGTCGAGTATGATCCGCTGGTTCCTTTCGGTTCAATGCGGGAGTGCCGCCAGCCTGCTGGAGTCTTCGTATGGTGGGTTGGACGGACTTCAGGTAGTAGTACAAGAAG
>DASSAH010000196.1:0-2099 GCA_035685585.1 Coriobacteriia bacterium | reverse complement strand
TCGGCCACGATGCCGACCACGGTCGCGACCGTCTCGTCTCGCTCGTAGCCCACGAAGTCGGTCTCGCCGACGCGCCCGGCCATCTCGCCGAAGACGCTCGCGAACGACGTCCACGACTCGTCCTTGACCGCCGCGCGCGCGCGCTGTCGCTGAGCGGCCATCTGCGCTTCGAACACATCCATGTCCACGCGAAGCCCGGCCTCTCCCACGATCTCGGCGGTGAGCTCGACTGGGAAGCCGTACGTGTCGTGCAGCGTGAACGCCGTGACTCCCGCAAGCGTCGGCGCGCCCTCACGCTTCAAGCGCTCGATCTCCTCGGCGATGAGCGTGAGGCCCTGACGCAGCGTCGTGGCGAACCGCTGCTCCTCCGCGTCCGCAATGCGACGCACCAGGCCGTGGTGCTCGACGATCTCGGGGTACGCGTCACCCATCCGCTCGACGACGACGTCGACAAGCTCGGCCATGAAGTTCTCGGACCGCCCGAGCAACCTGCCGTGACGCACCGCGCGACGGAGCAGACGGCGCAACACGTACCCGCGGCCCTCGTTCGACGGCAGCACGCCATCGGCCACGAGGAACGTCACGGCTCGCGCGTGGTCGGTCAGGATGCGAAGGGAGGTGTCGGTCTTCTCGGAGACGCCGTAGACGGCGCCGGTGAGCGCCTCTGCCCGCGTCATGATCGCACGCAAGATGTCCGTCTCGAAGTTCGAGCCCGCACCCTGGAGGACGGTCGCGATGCGCTCAAGGCCCATGCCCGTGTCGATACTCGGCTTGGGCAGCGGGGTGAGCGTGCCGTCCTCGGCGCGGTCGTACTGCATGAAGACGAGGTTCCAATACTCGAGGAAGCGGTCGCAATCGCAGCCGGGCGCGCAGGAGTCGAGCCCGCATCCGGCCTCCGTCCCCTGGTCGTAGTAGAGCTCGGAACATGGTCCGCACGGGCCGGTGGGGCCGGCCGACCAGAAGTTGTCCTTCTCACCCATCCTGACGATGCGCTCCCGCGGGACGCCGACCTCCTCGGCCCAGATACGCTCGGCCTCGTCGTCGTCTTGGAACACCGAGTACCACAGACGCGCGGGATCGAGTCCGAGCACCTCGACCGAGTACTCCTGCGCCCAGGCGCACGCCTCGCTCTTGAAGTAGTCGCCGAAACTGAAGTTGCCGAGCATCTCGAAGAAGCTGTGGTGGCGACCGGTGGTCCCGATGATGTCGATGTCGGTGGTTCGCACACATTTCTGGCAGGTGACTGCCTGCGTGAACCCCAGGTCTTTCACGCCGAGGAAGACCGGCTTGAACTGGACCATCCCCGCCGAGGTCAACAGCAACGACGGGTCGTCAGGGACCAGGGAGGAACTCGGTACCCTGCGCGCGCCTTTCCGTTCGAAGAACGAGAGGAAACTCTCCCTGATGTCAGCTGAGTTCACGCGGTTCTCCTTCGGGCGCCCCATCGTCCGGCGAACGCTCATCCGCGTGCGCGCGCTCACCGTCCGCCGGACGCTCGGCGTCTAGCGGGTGCTCACTGTCGGCGGCCTGTATGCCGGGGGGGCACGCCGTCGCATCGGCTGCCGAGGAACGGGCCGCCTTCGGCCTGCGGAACAAGGCACCGTCCTCGGCCGAGATCGTCGACTCCGTCCATTTCTCGTAGTAGTGGACGAAGATCACTTTGGCGACCGCCGCGACGGGGACTGCGAAGAGCATGCCGACGAGACCCCCGATCGTGGCGCCGATGAGCAACGAGAGTATCACGAGGACCGGATGGAGATGCACCTGACCGGACATGATCTTGGGCTGGAGGAACGCCGATTCGATCTGCTGTATCGCGAATACGAGCAGGACGCTCCAGAGCACGAGTTGAGGGCTGACGAAGGCCGCGGATATCGCGGCGATCGCGCCTCCCACGAACGGCCCGAGGTACGGAATGAGGTTCATGACGCCCGCGATGATTCCTATGAGCAGGGCGTGCGGCACACCGAGCGCGGCGAGACCCGCGGCAGTCAGCACACCGATGATCAGTCCGATGAGACTCTGACCGCGGATGAACCCTTCGAGCACCCGGGTCACCTCGCCTACCAGCTTGAACGTCTCATCCCGGCGCGCAGGAC
>DASSAH010000195.1:0-3870 GCA_035685585.1 Coriobacteriia bacterium | reverse complement strand
CCGAGGCACTCGAGCCCCCTGACGGTCATGAGTCCCGGGTCGCCGGGTCCGGCGCCGATCAGGTAGACGATGGGAGCGCCCATCCGACCTCCTCGTTTTTGTTCCGATGCGTCTTCGGTCGCGCGCGCCGGTTGGCTGCGGGTGGCGCCGCTCACGTCTCGAGCAGGCGGTCCACTCGGCCGCCCACGGCGTCGGCGGCTCCTCTGATGCGTCCGAGGATCTCCGACGCACCCATGGCGATCAGGGCATCGACCATCCGCATCCCGAGCATCGCCGGATGCTCGGCCGGACCTTCTACGCGATGCCGCAGGATTCTATCACCTTCCACCGAGCCGACCATGGCGTCCATGACCAGCGTGTCCCCCTCCACCCGGGCATACGCCCCGATGGGTACCTGGCATCCGCCTTCGAGCTGACGCATCACGACCCGCTCGGCAAAGACGCACACGTACGTGTCGTGATGGGTGATCTGCTCGCAGACCTCGGCCATGAACGGGTCGTCGTCGCGGATCTCCACCGCGATCGCGCCCTGTCCCACGGCCGAGACCATCTGCTCGGGCGAGATGTAGTGCGTGATGCGCTCGGCCCAGCCCATGCGAGTGATGCCGGCGCTCGCCAGGATGACCGCGTCGACCTCGCCCTCCTCGGCCTTGCGCATGCGGGTGTCGAGATTGCCCCGCACGTCCACGATCTCAAGGTCGGGCCGAAGCGCGAGCGCCTGACTGCGGCGACGAAGGCTGCTCGTGCCGAGCCGTCCTCCCTGAGGGAGGGTGTCGAGAGTGTACCCGGCTCCGGAGACGATGACGTCACGGGGGTCCACACGTTCCGGAGTCGCGGCGATTACGCACCCGTCCGGCAGCTCCGTCGGGACGTCCTTCATCGAGTGGACCGCGAGGTCCACGGTGCCGGCGAGCAGCTCGACCTCGATCTCTTTGGTGAACAGCCCCTTGCCGCCGACTTTCGCGAGCGGCACGTCGAGGATCTTGTCGCCGGTTGTCTTGATGACTTTCAGCTCGACCGGCAGGCCGGTGATGGCCTCAAGCCGGTCCTTGATGTGGTTCGACTGCCACAGGGCGAGCTTGCTGCCCCGGGTCCCGATCGTCAGTTTCTCGCGCCTACCGGCCAATCGTGTCTCCCATCTCGGTCAGCACGCCGGTGTCAGCCGCCCGCTCAGCCGGCCGCTCGCCTCGGCCGAAGAGCGACCTCAGCAGACCCAGGTGCGGATTCTTGCCGTCGGGGTTCCTGTCGAGGCCATAGAGGTAACGGGCCGCCTCGATGTAGCTGTATCCGTCCTTCTCGCCCGCGATCATCTTCAAACGGGCGGTGGGACCGTGCAGCATCTTGTTCACGATCGACGACGTCAGCGCGTCGACCGTGCGCAACTCCTTCTCTGACAGGCTCCCCAGCCGCTTGAGCGCCTTCTCAAGCTCCGCCGAGCGCACCTGTTCCGCCTTCGCGCGGATCGCCGCGACCGTGGGGACGACCTCCATCGACTCCAGCCAGCGCTCGAACGACGACATCTCCTCGGCGATGATCGCCTCGGCCCTGCGCGCTTCCCGCACTCGCTCTTCGAGGTTCGACTCGACGACCCCGTTCAAGTCATCGATATCGTAGAGGAAGACGTCGTCGAGGTCGTTGACGGCCGGGTCTATGTCGCGCGGCACCGCGATGTCGATGAGGAAGAGCGGGTTGCCTTTCCGTCCACGAAGCGCCTCGGCCACCTGCGCCTTCGTGAGCACGTACTCGGTCGCCGCGGTCGAAGAGATGACGATGTCCGCCCCCCGCATTCGCTCGAACAGCTGGTCGTAGCGTATCGCCTCGCCACAGAACCGGCATGCGAGTTCCTCGGCCCGTTCATACGTACGGTTCGCGACGAGCACCGTCTTGACCCCGTTCGAGACGAGATGCTTCGCGGTGAGCTCGCTCATCTTCCCGGCGCCGAGGATGAGCACGGTGCGCCCCTCGAGGTCGTCGAAGACCTTCCGGGCGAGTTCGACCGCCGCGTAGCTGATGGACACGGCGTGCTCACCGATGCCTGTCTCGGTGCGGACCCGCTTGCCCACCTCAAAGCTCTGGCGGAAGAGCTTGTTGAACACACGGCCGGCGGCATCGTTGGCAAACGCGTGCTCGTAGGCCTCTTTGACCTGACCGAGGATCTGCGCCTCTCCGATGACCATCGAATCCAGTGACGCGATCACGCGGAAGAGATGGCGGACCACCGCTTCGCCTTCGGTGAAGTAGAGGTAGCGCACGAGGTCGTGGCGGTCGAGCTCGTGATAGTCGCACAGGAAGTCGACGATGGCCGCCGAGCCGTCCGAACAGTCCGTCGTCAGGGCGTAGATCTCGGTCCGGTTGCAGGTGGAAAGCACCACAGCCTCGGCTACTGGCGAGGCGCTCAGCAGACGCGAGAGCGCCTCGTCCTGCCGGTGGGCGGGAAAGGTGAGTTTCTCGCGTATCTCGACCGGAGCGGTCTTGTGGCTGAGGCCTACGAGAGTCAGGTGCATTGCGCGAAGGCTCGCCTCACGAGATAGGAGACATGGGTACGCCCTCGCCGGAGCGGTGCATGGTGTTCAGGCAAGCAGGCCCGGCGAGGGCGGTGTGACGCATGGAGCACTCGGTTTCACGCACCTTCTGCACGTCGCCTGAACACCGGCTATTCTACCACCCGGCAGGCCGGCTAATCAATCGCGGTGGTCACGTTGCGCCTTGCGGACGTCTGAGTCCACGACGGCGAAGAACAGTTCGGGCAGCAGGCCCTTGAGCCGGAAGTAGAGTCTGCTCCGGGCGTCCGGGATGATGTGGAAGCTGCCTCTCTCCATGCCCCGCATCACCGCGCGGGCCACCGCAGCCGGAGCGATGGCCTTGATGTTGCCCGCGACCGCCTCGGTCTCACGGGGACGCATCGCGCGCTCGGCCTCCAGACCGGGCGTGTCCGTGTCGGGCGGCAAGACGACCGAGACCGAGATGCCGTGGGGGCGAAGCTCGAACCTGAGCGCTTCCGAGAAGCCCACGACGGCGTATTTCGCGGCCGCGTACCCCGTGTAGCCGTAGATGCCGAGGAACCCGGCGACCGAGGAGACGTTCACGATGTGACCCCGGCCCCGCTCGATCATCGACGGGACGGCCGCGCGGCACGGGTTGACCACGCTCCAGTAGCCGCACGCCATGTTGGCCCGCAGGTGCTCGTAGGGCATCGTGGAGAACTCGCCGGGCAGGATCACACCCGCGCTGTTGATGAGGACGTCCGGCGCGAAGCCCTCAGAGGCGAGCTGAGCGAACGCCCTCTCGGTCGTCTCCAGAGTCGCGAGGTCCGCGCTCGCCGAGAGCACCCTTTGGGTAGCATCGAGGCGAGCCGCCTCGACCTGCGCCGCGGCGCTCTCGAGCTTGCCCGGGTCGCGGGCCACGATGGCCACGTGCGCGCCGCGCGCCGCGAGAGCCTCCGCGCACGCGAGGCCGATGCCGCTGCTGCCGCCGGTCACCACCGCATGCGCGCCCGCGAACACCTCAGTCGCCCTCACCGGCGTCCGCGCGGGCGACGGGCACCCCGGCCCCTGGCACGAACTCCCTGAAGACATCCTCCGGGTCGGGACACACACCACCCGCGACCCTGTCGAAGAGGTCCGACGACGCGATCGCCTCGAAGATCGGCTTACGCACCCGCTCCCCGCCGCTCACGCGGTCCATAACGAGCCGCCTGACCTGTCCGAGCAATCGCACGTAGCACTCCCATTCCTCCCCGTAGCGCTCCTCGAGCTCGCATCTGACGCGCTTGGCGACCACCGGCGCCGCTCCCCCCGTCGAGATCGCGATCTGGAGCGGACCGCGGTTCACGACAGACGGCACGATGAAGTTGCAGAGCTCGGGAACGTC
>DASSAH010000194.1:0-3547 GCA_035685585.1 Coriobacteriia bacterium | reverse complement strand
GCTCACGGGCAGGGTGGAGATCACGAGCCAGAACCACGGGTTCTGCGTGGACTTCGGCTCCATCGGGCCGTTGATCGCCGAGGAGTCGGGCGGGCTCGAGTACGAACCCAACGATTTCGCCGCGTGGGTGGCCGCCGGAGTGGCGCCGGTGGTGCGCTCCGAGCGGTTCGGACGCGTGCAGCTCACCCACGTCAACCTCAACGACATGACCACCGAGGGCATCCGGCTGCTCGACGCGAGCGCGTTCTGCGTGCAATACCATCCCGAAGCCGCTCCGGGTCCTCACGATTCGCGCTACCTGTTCGCGGCGTTCACGGAGATGATGGACGGACGAAGGAGCGCGGGTGCCTCGGCGAGATGACATCGGCAAGATACTGGTGATCGGGTCCGGGCCGATCATCATCGGCCAGGCGTGCGAGTTCGACTACTCGGGCACGCAGGCGTGCAAGGTCCTGCGTGACGACGGCTTCGAGGTCGTGCTCGTGAACTCGAACCCAGCCACCATCATGACCGACCCAGGCCTGGCGCACCGCACGTACGTCGAGCCGGTGACCCCTGAGTTCGTCGCCAAGGTCATCGAGCGGGAGCGTCCCGACGCTCTGCTGCCGACACTCGGCGGCCAGACGGGACTCAACTGCGCGGTTGCACTGGCCGAGTCAGGGGTGCTTGACGAGTTCGGGGTCGAGCTCATCGGGGCGAGGCTCGACGCGATCAGGAAGGGCGAGGACCGCAAGCTCTTCGCTGAGGCGATGGCGCGGATCGGGCTCGACGTGCCGAGGAGCGGATACGCGTATTCCACGCGGGACGCGGAGGCCCTCGTCGGGACACTCGGCTTTCCCGTTGTCGTGCGGCCGAGTTATACGCTCGGGGGGGCGGGGGGCGGGATCGCCTACAACATCGAAGAGCTCCGCGACATCGTCTCGCACGGACTCGCCCTCTCGCCGGTTTCTGAGGCGCTCATCGAGGAGAGCGTGATCGGCTGGAAAGAGTTCGAGATGGAGGTCATGCGAGATCGCAACGACAACGCGGTCATCGTGTGCTCCATAGAGAACTTCGACGCGATGGGCGTGCATACGGGCGATTCGATCACCGTGGCGCCCGCGCAGACGCTCAGCGACCGAGAGTACCAGGTCATGCGCAACGCGTCGCTTGCCATCATGCGTGAGGTCGGCGTGGAGACAGGGGGCAGCAACGTCCAGTTCGCTGTCGACCCGGCATCGGGACGGCTCGTGGTCATCGAGATGAACCCGCGGGTCTCCCGGTCCTCGGCGCTCGCGTCCAAAGCGACGGGTTTCCCGATCGCCAAGTTCGCCGCGAAGCTTGCGGTGGGGTACACGCTCGATGAGATTCCAAACGACATCACGAAGAAGACGCCAGCCTGCTTCGAGCCGAGCATCGACTACACCGTGGTGAAGGTGCCGCGGTGGGCGTTCGAGAAGTTCCCTGGCTCCGATCCCACACTGACGACGAGGATGAAGTCGGTCGGCGAGGTCATGGCGATCGGACGGACGTTCGCCGAGGCGTTCGGGAAGGCCATGCGGTCGCTGGAGAACGGTCGCGCGGGACTTGGCTGCGACGGGAACGACCATTTCGACGAGAACAAGTTCGACATGATGCTCGCCACGCCGACCGAGCGTCGTCCCTACTACATCGCCGAGGCGTTCCGGCGCGGCCGCTCGGTGGACGAGGTCCACAGCCTGACCCACGTCGACCCGTGGTTCCTCAGTCAGATCGCCGACGCGATCGGCGTCGAGGGGCAGGTGCGCGCCGCCGCGTCTCTTGAGGCGGTGGACGAGCCCCTGATGCGCCGCGCCAAGCAACACGGGCTGTCGGACGCGCAGATCGCGTACGCTCTTGGTCGCGATGAGGCTGAGGTCAGAGCACGGAGGCTCGACCTCGGGGTGAAGGCGACGTTCAGGGCGGTCGACACCTGCGCGGCGGAGTTTGCCGCCGGGACGCCCTACTACTACAAGACGTACGAGGAGGAAGACGAGGTCGCGCCCCCGAGCCGTCCCCGCGTGATGATTCTTGGCTCGGGGCCGAACCGCATCGGACAGGGCATCGAGTTCGACTACTGCTGCGTGCATGCCGCGTATGCCTTCTCCGACCTGGGGTTTGAGACGGTCATGGTGAACTGCAATCCTGAGACCGTATCGACCGATTACGACACCTCCGACCGCCTCTACTTCGAACCGCTCACCTTCGAAGATGTCATGGACGTCGTTCGGGCCGAGCGGCCTGAAGGTGTCGTGGTCACCTTCGGTGGGCAGACCCCGCTCAAACTGGTGCACGCGTTGGAAGACGCGGGGGTGCCCATCATGGGCACGGCGCGCGAAGCGATCGACCTGGCCGAGGACCGCGCGCGGTTCTCGGCGGTGCTCGACCGCCTCGGCATCGCGTACCCCCCGGCCGGGACTGCCCACACCCACGAAGAGGCGGTGGCGGTGGCGCGGCGGGTCGGCTTCCCGCTGCTCGTGCGGCCGAGCTACGTGCTCGGTGGCCGGGGCATGGTCATCGCCTACAACGAGGACTACCTCGGCCGGTACATGGACGAGGCCGCGAAGGTGTCTCCCGGCCACCCCGTGCTGCTCGACCGCTTCCTTGAGGGCGCGATCGAGGTCGATGTCGACGCGGTGTGCGACGGCGAGACCGTCTACATCGGTGGCGTCATGGAGCACATCGAGGAGGCGGGGATCCATTCGGGGGACTCGGCATGCTGCATTCCGCCGTTCTCACTCGGCGAGCAGACCATCGACGAGATCGTCGGCTACGCGAGGACGCTCGCGCTCGAACTCGGCGTGTGTGGCCTCATCAACATCCAGTTCGCGGTCAAGGACCAGAAGGTGTTCGTGCTGGAGGTGAACCCGCGGGCGAGCCGGACCGTGCCGTTCGTGAGCAAGGCGACCGGCGTCCCGCTCGTCACGCTCGCCGCGCGGGTGATGGCGGGCGCGCGTCTTGCCGAGATGGACCTGCCGCCTGAGCTCCGCGAGACGGGACGGTTCTGCGTGAAGGAGGCGGTCATGCCGTTCGGCCGCTTCCCGGGGGCCGACTCGGTGCTCGGTCCCGAAATGAAATCGACAGGTGAGGTCATGGGGGTCGCCGAGGACTTTCCGGCGGCGTACGCGAAGTCGCAGCTCGCGATAGAGTACTCGCTGCCGCGTGAGGGCGCCGCATTCATCAGCGTGAGCGACCGCGACAAGCGGGCGATCGTGCCGGTCGCCAGGCACCTCCACGCTCTCGGCTTCCGGATCCTCTCGACCCGGGGGACCGCCCACAGCCTGCGTGCCGCGGGGCTGCCGGTCTCCGAGGTGCTCAAGGTGCACGAGGGTAGGCCCAACATCGTCGACGCGATGAAGAACGGTGAGGTACAGCTTGTCATCAACACGCCGTTCGGGCACCAGACCCGCTCCGACGGGTACCACATCCGGGCGGCGGCCATTCGCCACAGCATCACGAACATCACCACGATCCCGGCCGCGAACGCCGTCGTCAGCGGGATCGAGGCGCTCATCAGCGGTGACCGGCGTCTCGACGTCATAGCGCTGCA
>DASSAH010000193.1:0-2909 GCA_035685585.1 Coriobacteriia bacterium | reverse complement strand
GACGACCCCGACCCCGCCGCGCTCGAAGAGGTCTCGGCGATTCTGAAGGAGTTCCACTACCCGATCCAGGACCTGCGAGGCGCGTCGCCCGCGACGTTCCAGCACATCGTCCGGTTCGCCCACGGCAGGCCGGAGCAGCCGCTCGTGAACTCGCTGCTTCTTCGCGCACTCCAGCGCGCTCACTACACCGGCGTCCTCTCGGCGCACTTCGGTCTGGCGAGTGAGGCGTACTGCCACTTCACCAGCCCGATCCGTCGTTACCCCGACCTGCTCGTGCATCGCCTGTTGCGCGCGCAGCTTGCCGGTACGCTCGATGAGGAGCCGGCCGCCTCGATCGCCGCCGAGCTTGAGTGGCTGGCCGAGCACTGCTCGGCCATGGAACGGGAGGCCGAAGCGGCCGAGGACGACTCGGTGCGGGTGAAGCTTGCCGAACTGATGGCTGCCCACATCGGTGAGGTCTTCGAGGGGCTCGTCACCGGAGTGCACTCGTTCGGGTTGTTCGTGCAGCTCGACAACACCGCGGAAGGGCTCGTGCACGTGAGCCGGATGGGCGACGACTACTACCGGCTCGAACCCGAGCGATTCGCGCTCGTGGGCGAGAACCGCGGACGTTCGTATCGCCTCGGGGAGCGGATCAGGGTACGTATACAGGGGGTGAATGTGGCCGAGGGCCGGATCGACCTCGA
Organism: Coriobacteriia bacterium; assembly: GCA_035685585.1. Classification (GTDB taxonomy): domain Bacteria; phylum Actinomycetota; class Coriobacteriia; order Anaerosomatales; family SLCP01; genus DASSAH01. The sequence goes on along the minus strand of DASSAH010000193.1, from coordinate 2,223 downwards.
GCCCGCGTGAACGTGCGTGTTTGGCGCCGCATAAGAGTGGTGCGATATGCCGCGATGCTCGTAGTGGCGGCGACGCTTGTGGGCTGCTCGGTCCCGGTGGAGCGTCTCGCTCCTGAGCCGTGGCCGCCGGCAGGCCCCGCCCGCCCGAGCGTCCAGCCGACACCCGCTCCGTCGCCCGCCGACCCTCCCCCCGAACGGGCGCCGGCGGACGTGCCTCCCGAAGCCCCCGCGCCTCCCGCTCAGGGACCCGTGCGCGATCCGGACGCGTGCGCCGGGGTGGACAACACTCTGCGCTCCTGGTACTACCGGCCCGCCGCAGCGGGCCAGGTACCCACGGTCCCGGCCGAGGTCGCCGCCATCGTCGCACGCTACGGTGTGCTGTGGAGGATGCCGACGAGCGAGCGCGTGATCTATCTGACCTTCGACCAAGGATACGAGGCCGGGTTCACCGCGCGAATCTTGGACACGCTCCGGGACAAGAACGTCCGGGCGACCTTCTTCCTCACCGGCTCATACGTGCGCAACCAGCCGGACCTGGTCCGGCGGATGGTCGCCGAAGGGCACGTCGTCGGCAACCACACACAGAGCCATCCCTCGCTTCCCGGAATCGCTTCCGACCCGCGGGCGTTTTCCGAGGAGTACCGCGCCGTCGAGCGCGCGTTCCGTGCGGCGACCGGGCAGTCGCTCGCCGCGCTCGAGCGTCCACCGCGGGGTGAGTACAGCGAACGAACGCTCTGCATGGCGCGGGCGCTCGGCTACACGAGCGTGATGTGGAGCTTCGCGCACCGCGACTGGCTCCTCGACGACCAGCCTCCCGTCGACGTGACGTACCAGCGAATCGTCGACGGCGCCCACCCCGGCGCGATCATGCTGCTGCACTCGGTGTCGGAGAGCAACACGCTCGCCCTTCCGCGAGCCATCGACGAACTCCGCCGCCGAGGATACCGGTTCGCCGCGCTCGACGACGCGCGGTAGGGCCGCGCGTCCGGGCGGGGTGCCCCGTCGCGGGCGTGTGGGCGGTTGGCGTGCGCGCCGTCGCGAAGTACACTCGCGTTCCTGGTGCTCTATGCGGTGCGGAGGTCAAGGTATGCGGTCCGAGTCGATGTCGTTCTTCCGGTCGCTTGTCGAGGCGCCGTCACCGTCCGGGTATGAGCAGGCGGCCGCGGCGGTGATGCGGGAGTACTGCGCGCCCTACGCCGACGAGGTCACGACGAACGTGATGGGGTCCGTTCACGCGGTGCTGCGCGGCACGGATGCCGAGCACGGAGGCCGCCGGGTGAGCGTCATGCTCGCCGGTCATATCGACGAGATCGGCCTCATGGTCACCTACATCACGCCGGAAGGGTTCGTCGCGTTCAAGACGATCGGCGGGGTGGACGAGGCCGTGTTGCCCGGCACCCGCGTGCGCGTGCACACCAAGGACGGCGCCTTGCTGGGAGTCCTCGGCAGGATGCCCATCCACCTGCTGGAAGAGGAAGAACGCAAGCGGGTCACGAAGGTCCACAAGCTCTTCATCGATCTTGGGATGGAAGCCGAACGGGTGAAGCATGCCGTGAGAGTGGGTGATCCGGTCACGTTCGACGCGGGGTTCGAGGAGTTCGGAGACGGGATGGTCGTCTCCCGGGCGTTCGACGACAAAGTGGGCGCGTTCATCTGCGCGGAAGTGCTGCGGCTCGTACGGGAGCGCGGGCGCGGCGCGCTCGACCTCGTCGTGGCGGCCACCGTCCAGGAGGAGATCGGACTGAGGGGCGGTGTGACGAGCTCGTACGGGGTCGATCCGAGCCTGGGTGTGGCCGTGGAGGTCGGGCATGCGACCGACTATCCCGACGTCGACAAGCGCAGGTTCGGCGAAGCGGTCTGCGGCAAAGGACCGATCCTCTCCCGGGGCGCGAACATCAATCCGACCGTGTTCAGGCTGCTGACCGAGGCGGCGGAGGCCGCGGGCGTGCCGGTCCAGTACGATGGCGAGCCGCGGGCAACCGGTACCGACGCGAACGCGATCCAGATCTCCCGCGGGGGCAAGCCGGCGGGGCTCGTGAGCGTCCCGCTGCGCTACATGCACACGCCGGTCGAGACGCTGGCGCTCGCCGACGTCGAGGCTGCGGTGGAGTTGCTGACGACGTTCGTCATGCGTCTCGAACCGCAGACGGACTACACTCCGTGACATGACTGGGAGCGAGCGGCATATCTCGACGAACAAGAAGGCGTACCACGACTACTTCA
>DASSAH010000192.1:0-2573 GCA_035685585.1 Coriobacteriia bacterium | reverse complement strand
AAGCGCGCGAGCTCAGGAGGGTGTCGCTGTGAGCGTCCGGGTGGCCGATGTCCTCCAGGCGGTGCACGACCGCTTTCCTCCGGAGTGGGCCGAGCCCTGGGACCGAGTCGGCCTGCTGGCGGGCGACCCCGCAGCCGTTGTCGAGCGGGTGTTCGTCTCGCTGGACGCGACGCCATCGGCACTGAGGAGCGCGCGTGCGGCTGGAGCGCAGGTGCTCGCCACCCACCACCCGGCGTTTCTCACGGCGCCCGAGGCCCTCGTGCCGGCGCGCGCCGGCGTCACCTTCGAGGCGGTCGCCTCTGGCGTCGCGCTGATGGCGGCGCACACGAATCTCGATCGCGCTCCCGCCGCCGCCATGGCGCTCCCGCGGATGCTTGGCATCCGTGAGGCCGCCCCGCTCGAGGACAACGAGTGGCGTGCCTCGCTCGTGACGGTCTACGTCCCTCAGTCGCACGAGGCCCAGGTGGCGTCAGCGATGGCCGCGGCCGGCGCGGGGCGGATCGGGGAGTATACGGGATGCTCGTTTTCGGCCGCCGGCATCGGGCGGTTCATTCCGCCTGCCGAGGGGGAGCCCTTCACGGGCGTCCCAGGCGTGCCGAGCTCAGCCGAGGAGGTCCGCCTCGAGATGGTCGCCCCTAAAGGACGAGCGGCCGGAGTCGTGGCCGCGGCACGCGACAGCCATCCCTACGAGGAGCCGCTTGTCGTCGTCGCGGACGTAGCCGTCGCACGCGGAACGGCCCGCCTGGGCCGCGTCGGCGCCCTTGAGGCCCCCACGACGCTCTCGGCGTTCGCCGACGCCGTCGCGCGCGTCTTCGACGTGACGCCGCGCGTCTGGGGGGAGCGTGACCACGGGGTCAGCGTCGTCGCCACCGCCACCGGGTCCGCCGGCTCGCTCGTGCCTGCAGCTATCGGCGCGGGGGCGCACGTGCTGCTCGCGGGCGAGGTGCGCTACCATGACGCGCGCGCCGCGCACGAAGCCGGCCTCGCCGTCATCGAGATCGGGCACGACACCTCGGAGTGGCCGCTGGTCCCCGTGCTCGCTGAAGCCATCGGGTCCGCCCCGGGCCTCGCTGACATCTCGGTCATAGTCGACTCACCCACGATGCTGTGGTGGAACCCGTGAGGAGCGCACCATGAGCCTTCCCCGGACACTTCTCGCCCTCCAGGAATGCGACCTGGAGATCGCGCGGGCGCGCAAGGAGCTCGACGAGCTTCCCGAGAAGCGCGAGATCCTCGAGGCGCGCCGTAAGATCGCCGAGGTTCAGGGTCTGCGCGCACGAGCCGAGGAGGTGGCGCATCGCCTTGAGAGCTCAATCTCGGTGAACACCGATGAGGTCGCGGGGATCGACGAGAAGATCGCAGACGTACAGACAGCGCTCGACAGCGGGCGAGTCACCAATCCTCGGGAGGTCCACAATCTCTCGCGCGAGATGGATGCGTTGCGCAGGCGCAAGGACAAGCTCGAAGTCGACACTCTCGGGCTGATGGAGCGAGTGGAGAAGGCCACCCAACAGACCGCGACGATCGACGCCGCCCTTCAGGCCCTGGCGACCCGAGAGCGGGAGGCGACCGCTCGGTTCCAGAAGAAGGGAACGGCGCTACAAGAAGACGTTGCCCTGCGGGATGCGCGGAGGAAGACCCTTGCCGCGGAACTCGGGGCCCGTCTGCTGTCGCAGTACGAGGGCGCTGCGGGCTCGAAGGGCGGAATCGGCGCTGCTCGTCTGCTCGACGCCGCATGCTCCGCGTGCAGGATGGAGCTTCCCGCCGAGCGCGTGCAGGAACTGCGGGCTGGCCCCGAGATCGGAATCTGTCCGAACTGCAGGCGCCTCCTGGTCGTCCGAGGGTTGGCCGATGAGGCGGAGTGAACCCCTCTGGGTGCTCTATACGGATGGCGGTTCGCGGGGCAACCCCGGACCCGCGGGCTCGGGCTTCGTCCTCCGCGATCCCGCCGGCACGCTCGTGTGCGTCTCGGGGCACTTCATCGGTCACGCAACGAACAACCAGGCCGAGTACGACGGAGTGATTCGCGGGATCGAGCACGCCCTCTCGCGCGGATGCGCGCGGTTGGAGGTGCGTACCGACAGCCAGCTGGTTGTTCGCCAGATGACCGGGCGCTACCGGGTCAAGAACGCAGGTCTCAAAGGGCTGCACGCGCGCGCACAAGCCCTTGCCGCCGGCTTCGAGTACGTGCGTTTCGTCCACGTCCCTCGCGAGGAGAACGTCGAAGCCGACGCTGCGGCCAACAGCGCGATGGACGCCAAGGCCGACGTCGGCGGCGACACGCATCAGTGCGAGGAGCAGCCCGGCGCGCTCACGCTCTTCTGAGGAGGCATCCGTGTACGAACTCACGGTCAAGGGGCACTTCGACGCAGCGCACGCGCTTCCGGGGTATCCGGGGGAGTGCGAGGCGCTGCACGGGCACACGTGGGAGGTCGAGGTCACCGTGCGGGGCGAGGTCCTTGACGACGTTGGGATCGTCTACGACTTCAAGAGCCTCAAAGCCGATCTGGCAGCCGTGCTCGAACCGTACGACCACGCGTACCTGAACGATGTCGCCCCGTTCGATGCTCTCA
>DASSAH010000191.1:0-15039 GCA_035685585.1 Coriobacteriia bacterium | reverse complement strand
CCTACGAGCGAGGCGCCGAACCGCTCCAACTGCTGTTCCTGCGTTTCACGCTGGCGACGGTCTGTCTCGCCGCATACCTTCTCCTCACCGTGCCGGATCGCCTTCGGGTCGCTCGAGGCGACCTCGGACGGTTTGTGGTGCTTTCCGTGGCGGGGTACGGAGCTGCTTCGCTGTGCTTCTTCTTCGCGCTGGAGTTCGTCGACGCGTCTGTCGCGGCGGTCCTCCTGTACACCTATCCGGCGATGGTGTTCGTCGCTGAGGCCGCGACGGCTGCCGGGCAGGTGGACGCGTGGAGGGCCGGAGCGGTGCTTGTCGTCATCGCGGGATGCGTGCTCGTGGTCGACCCGTTCGCCGGTTCTGGTGGGGTGCATCCGGCCGGAGTCGCGCTCGGACTCGGCGCGGCGGCAGGCTACGCCAGCTTCACGATCCTATCTCACAGATGGATGCCGGGGCGTTCGCGTATGGTCCTGATGACGTACACCTTCGGCGTCACCGCCGTCCTCATCGGCGGACTTGCGCTCGTCGTGGGTGCATCCGTGCTCCCGGTGGGGTGGGACTGGGAACTGTGGGCGCTCTTGGCCGGCATCCTGCTTGTGCCGACCCTTGCCGCCGTGATCTTGTACCTGAGGGCGCTGGCGCGCATCGGCGCCGGGCAGGCCTCGGTCCTCTCTACGCTCGAGCCGGTGTTCACCATCGCGCTCGCCGCACTCGTGCTCGGCGACCGGCTGTCTTCGTCGCAGCTGGCGGGTGCGTTGCTCGTCGTGGGAGCCGCCGTCTTCTCGGAGCTGCGGGCGCGTGGGGTGGAGGGGTCTACAGCCGTCTGAATGGTACGATACGCGCGTGCCGGCGGGGTGTCTTCGTGCGCAACCGGTGGAGGACGCGTGGATCACTACCAGAGGCTCCAGGTGACGCGTGACGCGGACCCGGAGGTCATCGGCAAGGCGTACCGCACACTGAGTCTCAAGCATCATCCCGATCGGGCGAGCGATGACCCCTCGGCGGCCACGGAGCGGATGCAGCAGATCAACGAGGCGTACCGTGTTCTGCGCAATCCTGTGTTGCGAGACGAATACGATCGCACGCTGGACCTCGAGGGCGGTGCCACCGCCTGGGACCAGTTCATGGCCAAGGGACTGCTCGGCCTCTTCCTTGACCGGACGCGGTCGAGTCGCTGAGTCTCTGTTCGGCTGAGGGCGCTAGACGGCGCTCTTCTCCAGGCGCTCCTGGACCGCGCGAAGGATGCCGGGGTAGGAGACCGCTCCGTCGTAGATCGGCACGTCGTCGACGACTGTCACGGGATAGAGCAGGCCCCGAGCCTCGATCTCTCCGAGCAGCGAAGCGTATTCGGCGCGGACAGCGACGTCTTCCGCGTCATGGTAGTGGATGCGCGCTACGTCGCCGAACCTGCGCTGCATCTCAGCGCCGACGAGTGCCGTGATCTCCTCCGAAGACCACGACGGGCCTCAACCGCCACTGAAGCAGGCGGGAGCGCTGGGCCGGTCGAAGACCCGTACCGTGACGACGCTCTCGGCCATCTCCACCCTCCGGCGACGGTGCGACCGGCGCCAGGCGATCTGACTTCGCGCGGCGCTCTGTCTCTGATCGTATTGTAGCCCCCGGCGCAAATCCCGTGCCTAGACCCTTCCCGTCTTACGGCCTGTTACGATGATTCCATCGTGTCGATCGGGCTGTGCTCGGCAAGGAGGGCTCATGTCGGATGTCGCGAAACGTCTGCGGAAGGCGGGGTTCCGTCTGCCGCCGAGCCCGTCAGCGCTCGGAGACTACCTTCCGGCGGTCCGTGCGGGCTCGATGGTGTTCACCTCAGGTCAGCTGCCGATAGTCGACGGCGCTCTGTTGACGAGCGGACGTGTGGGAGACACGGTAGAGGTTGAGACGGCGATCTCGGCCGCGCAGGCGTGCGCGCTCAACGCGCTGGCCGCGGCGTCGACGGTCTGCGATCTCGACCAGGTCACGGCGGTCGTGAAGCTCACGGGGTACGTCGCGTCAGCGACAGGGTTCACTGCGCAGCCGACCGTCATCGACGGCGCGAGCGCGGTCGTGCTCGCCGCGTTCGGCGAGAGCGGGCGGCACGCTCGCGAGGCCGTGGGAGTCGCTGAGCTGCCGAGGGGTGCGCCGGTGGAGGTCTCGCTCGTGCTGGTCTGTGGGGACGCGGCGATTCCCGAGCCGTAAGGGAAGACGCCGGCCGCTCACTGCCCGAATCGCGGTCTTTGCCGCGTGTGGCACGACCGTGTATCATGGCACCCCGTCGGGATGTGGCTCAGCTTGGTAGAGCGCTGCGTTCGGGACGCAGAGGTCGTGGGTTCGAATCCCGCCATCCCGACCACACTACCACCTCCGCAGGCCGGCGAGTTGTCGGCCCGCTGCTCAGCCGGGAAGGTGCTCCGTGCTCCAGTCCCTTCTCGACGCCATAGGGTTCGGTCTGTGCCATCAACTCCCCGAGCGCTCGTTCTTCGGCGGAGGCGTGCGTGTCCCGGTGTGCTCCCGTGATGTCGGCATCTACGCCGGATTCGCGGTCGCCTTCCTTGTGCTCGCGCTCGTCCACCGCGACAGGCCGAGGAAGGTCCCGCCCACGTGGGTGAGCGCGATTCTGGCGTTCGGCGTGGCGCTGATGGCCGCGGATGGTATCAGCTCGTACGCGGGCCTTCGCTACACCACGAACGAGATTCGGTTGATGACAGGCTTGATGACCGGCTTCGCGCTGGCCGCATGGGTCATGCCGCTCGTCAACTCCGAGCTGTGGCGAGCGCCGGGTCAGGGCCGGGTACTCGGCAGACCGCGAGACGTCGTGCTCTATCTCGCGACGCTCTGCGCTTCGTATGCGGGAATCTGGTACGTAGCCCCGCTCCTCGGTGTCGCGTACCCGATAGGGGTCGTCGGGGCGATCATCGTCACGTTGGTGGCCGTGAACCTCGTCATCGTCTCGCTGCTGCCATCGTTCGGCGGCAGGTCGGCGACGCTCGTGGACGCGTGGCCCGCCCTCCTCCTCGCGCTCGCGCTCTCCGGCGCCCAGCTTGCAGCCAGTTCGCTGCTGAAGGCCTGGCTGATCGGGCTGACCGCCGCCTGAACGGACGGTTGTTGCCCCGGGCGCCCGCGGGATGAGTTCCCCCGGTGTCAGACCCCGTCGCTATCCTCAGAACATATGTTCGTATGGAGGGAGTGAGGTAGCGAATGGGTGTGGCGGAGGCTCAACGGACGGTCCCGTACGTCGACGAGGTCGCTGAGGCGGCGCGCGCGCGACATGGCGTCCCCGACTGGATTGCGGCGAGAGCCCGTGACGTCACCAGGCGGAAGTTCGGCCTGGTCAGCCGCGCGGCACTGGACCACTCCGAGCGGCGCCGGGTGCGCGCGTACTTCGACGCCGTCGTCCGCCGCACGGTCATGCGGTCCAATCTTCCCGGTGCGCGAGAGTGTCGCATCCGCATGATGACCGCTGTGGTAGAGGCGGACCTCAGGGCGTCAGGGGCTGACCAGGAACGGATCGACAGAGAACTGGCCGCGTGGTTGGCATCCTACTCGGTCGCGCCGGAGGTGCGGTGCGGAAGGCAGCGCGCTCAACGGCGCGTGGACGAGTACACGACGGACCCACCGTCGCGCTCGAACACCCACAGGCGGGTGTTGTCGAGGGTGCCGCCTTCGGAGCCCCATACCTCCAAGACGACCCAGCTGGCTTTCCCTTCGACGGTCGCGGCCTCGCCGTAGTACGGTACGGAACGGTCAGCGCCCGCGAGGATCTCCGTCAGCACGTCAGCGAGTTCAGCCGACTCCCCGCCGCGACCGCGTAGCACAGCGAGCGCGTCTCGTCGAAGCTCAGGGGCGTCGCTTGTCGAGCGTCCGGCGATCGACGGCGGCGGCGCCACGGTCGCGTGTACCTCCTCGACCTGGGCGAGCGTGTACTCGGCGTTCTCGGAGACGAACGTGATTCCCGCGCGACCGCAGCCCGCTCCCGTGCCAGCCGCCGCGGCGAGCGCGACCGCCAGCATCGCGATGGCACTCTTGCGCACCCAGACCATCCACTCACCGCCTGTCCTGTCACTGACATGGTAGTCGATGAGGCGTGTCGGGGGAGATAGTGAGAGACAGGCTGGGACGTTCCGGTTGCGCCGGAGCGAGACGAGAGGTGCGGGCGTGCAGAACATCGTCTGTTTCGTGTCGGACTTCGGACTCGACGACACGTGGGTCGGCGTGTGTCACGCGGTGGTCCACCGCGCGTGTCCGCTCGCGCGGGTAGTGGATCTCGCGCACCAGATTCCACCCTACGACATCCGCAAGGGCGCGGCGGTCGCAGCTGCGGGCGTTCATCAGCTGCCCGAGGCGATACACCTCGTGGTGGTCGACCCGGGGGTGGGTGGCGGCCGAAGGGACCTCTGCCTGACGACACGGGGAGGTACCCGGCTGGTCGGCCCGGACAACGGGGTGCTGATGCTCGCGGTCGAACGAGGGGGAGGTGTGGCGGAAGCGTACGCCGTCGATCCCTCGAAGATCGACTTTCGCACGCCGCTGGCGACCTTCCATGCGCGGGACGTGCTCGCCCCCACGGCCGCCGCGCTCGCCTGCGGTGTCGAGGCGTCGTCGCTGGGCGAGCCTGTCGATCCGGAGACGCTGGTGCCGGTGCCGTTCCCGCCCACCGTGACGGATGGGCTCTTCGTGGTTGCTCCGGTGCTCGAGTGCGACAGGTTCGGGTCGTTGAGGCTCCGCATCGCCGGCGATGAACTTCCTGGTCGAGGCTTGGCGTCCGATCGGCTCGAGATCAGCTTCAGGCACCTGGCACTCGAAGTCCCGTTCGCGCGGACGTTCGCCGATGTCGATGAAGGCGAGCCTGTCGCTCTCGTTGACTCATCGGGTTGGCTCACGCTCTCGATTCGCACCGGCAGCGCAGCGGAACGCTACGGGGTCGAGCCCGGGCAACTGGCGCGGGTGCGCGCTCTGTGAGCCTGTCAGAGCCTCAATGCATGATCGATGCGACTGATGCCGACAGAGAGTGTGGGCCGATGAAGACGCAGTACGTGCGTGAGCTTGCCGAGGGCACGGCGGTTGACAGTCAGTTCGCCCTGTTCTCGAAGGAGATGCGATCGACCCGCTCCCGGGAGGCGTATCTTGCCTTGGAGCTGGGTGACCGCACGGGGCGGATACCGGCCGTGTGCTTCCGCCCCAGCTCCGAGGCGATTGCGCTGCCGAGTGGTGGGGTCATCCGTGTGTGCGGCGTCGTGACCACGTACCGCGGCACGAAGCGGGTCTCCGCCGAGCGAATCGAGCCGGCTTCCTCATACGACCCTCAAGACTTCATCGAATCGTCGACTCGTGACCCGGAGGAGATGGTCGCCGAGTTCAAGGCACTCGCCGCTACAGTGCGAGACCGAGACCTGCGGCGCATCCTCAAGGGCGTGTTCGGAGAACGAGAGTTCTTCGAGCAGTTCGCGCGGTGCCCCGGCGCACGGGTGGGCCATCACGCTCGCCTGTGCGGTCTGCTCGAGCACAGCATCGCGGTGGCGACTGTCTGCCGCACCGTCAGCGGGGTGTATCAGGGCGTGGACACAGACCTGCTCGTCACGGCGGCCCTCCTGCATGACGTCGGCAGGGTCGATGAGCTGACGTACCAGACGGCGGTCGACCGTACCGACGAAGGGCGGCTCCTCGGCCACGCCGTTCTGTCCGAGCGCAGGGTGCGCGACGCGGCGGTCCGCGTGCGGCCTGGCGCGTCAGCGCGCCTGGTCACACAGCTCTCTCACGCGGTGTTGTCGCATCACGGAGGCGACTGCGCCGGAGCGCACCCGCGACCATCGACCTTCGAAGCGCTGCTGCTCAGCCATGCGGACGCTCTCGACGTCGGGGCTGACGGATTCCTGTCCTCCACAGATGCGGCTTCCAGAGCCCAGGAGCGCTGGACCCGGGCGGACAACATGTTCCATCGTCCCCTGCGCGTTCCGGCGGGCCGCTGCGAGACAGAGGCGCCGTGGCCCGCGGCTGATGCGCTGTGCGCGTTGCGGGCGTGAGAGTTGCTCATCGCGGTCGGCCCGGCTCCGGCGGATGCTCTAGAATGGGCCGACGAAGACGTCCCGCGCACATCGAAGGAGAGCCAGATGGAGTACCCGAAGGCAGATGTCGGCGTCTTTGGCGGCAGCGGTTTCTACGAGCTCATCGACAGCCCGCGTGAGTTCAAGGTCACCACGCCGTTCGGCGCGCCGTCTTCACCGGTGATGCACGGGGAGATCGGCGGCCGGAGTGTGGCTTTCCTTCCGCGGCATGGCAAGGACCATGCGCTTCCGCCGCACAAGATCAACTTCCGGGCGAACCTGTGGGCGATGAAGGAGTTCGGCGTCACGAGGATCATCGGTCCCAACGCGTGCGGCTCGCTCCAGCCTGAGATAGAGCCCGGGCACTTCGTGATCTGCGACCAGTTCGTCGACCGGACGTGGGGGCGCCAAGACACGTTCTTCGACGGTCCGGTCACGACCCACGTCTCCGCAGCCGACCCATACTGCCCGGTCATGCGCGAGACGGCGTACGGCCAGGCGCTCGGCCTTGGCATCACCGCGCACCCGGCGGGCACTGTTGTCGTGATACAGGGTCCTCGATTCTCGACCCGCTCCGAGTCGCGGTGGTTTGCCTCTCAGGGCTGGGAGGTCATCAACATGACTCAGTATCCCGAGTGCTACCTCGCGCGGGAGCTCCAAATCTGCTACTGCAACATCTCACTGATCACGGACCACGATGCCGGCGCCGAGGGGGTGGAGCCGGTGACGAACGAAGAGGTGGTACGCGTCTTCAACGAGAACAACGACAAGGTCAAGCGATTGCTGTACGCGATGATCCCGGCTCTTCCCGCCGAGCGCGAGTGCGTGTGTGCGCGGGCGCTCGAAGGCGCAAGCTTCTAGGACGCGAGGCTCCCAGGACACGGTTCCCGATCGCGGGGGCGTCTGCAGGCGCCCGTTCGTCAGGAGGATGATGCGGGTGTTCAACCTGCCGTCGTTACGGGTCGGCCGCCTGTTCGGCATCCCGCTGGAGGTCAATCCGACCTGGCTCATCATATTCGCTCTCGTGGCCATGTCGCTTTCACTCACGTACTTCCCGAGTGAGTTTCCGGACCGTGCGCCGTGGGTGAACATCGTGAGCGGCATCGTCACCGCACTGCTCTTCTTCGCCTCGATCGTCGCGCATGAGTTGAGTCACTCCCTCGTCGCGCGCGCCGGCGGCATCAAAGTGGAGAAAGTGACCCTGTTCATGTTCGGTGGGGTCGCCGAGATGGAAGAGGAGCCGGCCAGGCCGGGCGGCGAGTTCGCGCTGGCGGTCGCAGGCCCGCTCATGAGCCTCTTCCTTGCCGCGGTGTTCTACCTTTCATACCTCGTCATGGCTGCCGCCGGCGTGACCGATGTCGTGTGGGCACCCATCGAGTACCTCGCGGTCATCAATTTCTGGGTCGCCCTCTTCAACATGCTGCCCGGCTTTCCGCTCGATGGCGGCCGCGTGCTGCGCGCCGCATTGTGGGCGCTCGGGGGCGACCAGCTCAAAGCGACTCTGTGGGCCAGTCGGGCGGGGCAGTTCATCGGGTACTCGATGGTGGGCCTCGCGGTGCTCGGCGTGTTGAGGGGCTCTCTCGACTTCATCTGGTTCGGACTCATCGGCTGGTTCATCGCGGTGCTCGCCGAGGGGGCGTACAGGCAGCAGCTCGTCAAGGCGTCACTCGAGGGCGTGCGCGTGTCCGCGCTCATGTCTCCGCACCCGGTGGTCGCTCCAGGCGCGATCACCCTCGATCAGCTTGTCGAGGAGTACTTCCTCGGCGGACGGCACAGCCGGTACCCCGTCGAGTCGGCCGGGTCGATCATCGGCCTTATCTCGCTTTCCGACGTCAAGCGCGTGCCCCGAGAGGAGTGGCCGACGACATACGTGGCCGAGACGGCCGATCGCGACCTGGAAGCCTTGCTGGTCGCGGCGGACGAGCCGGCGGACTCGGTGCTCCGGCGACTTTCGGAGCCGACCCCCGGAGCCCTTCTCGTCGTCGACGAAGGTCGCCTTGTCGGCGTGCTGACGAGGGCCGATGTGGTCTCGCGCATCAGAAGGGCCGCGCTGTGAGGGCCATGGCCCGCGCCGGGGTGGGGGCCGCTATTGCCGTTGTGTTGTAACTATTGTTACGATACCGGGGCGGGCAAGAAGGGGTGAGATGTGAGCGTGGCAAGGTCAGGCCATGTCCCGGAAGGCGTGGTCGAGCGGCTACCGGGATACCTGAACGTCTTGATGCAGTTGCGGAAGGAGGGCGAGAGTACCGTCTCGTCGGCCCGCCTCGGCGAACTGACAGGCGTGAACCCCGCGCAGATTCGGCGTGATCTGACGCACTTCGGGCAGTTCGGTACGCGAGGCGTCGGGTACGACGTGCCGCGGCTGATAGATCGAGTGCAGCACATCCTCGGCTCCGATCACTCCCATCGCATCGTGCTGGTGGGCGCGGGCCATCTCGGGAGCGCGATCGCGGCGTACGACGGTCTGCGGACTCGGGGCTTCGCTCTCGCAGCGGTCTTCGACAAAGACCCGGACAGGGTAGGGGGGCGAGCAGGAGACGTCGTGGTTCGCCACATCTCCGAGCTGCCGCGTGTGGTCGCGGAACAGCGAGTGCAGTTCGGAGTCATCGCGGTGCCGGCTGACGCGGCCCAGGAAGTCGCCGACCTCATGGTGTCGGCAGGCATACGGGTGATTCTCAACTACTCCTCGACCATCGTGCGGGCGCCGGGTCCCGTGATCGTCCACAACACGGATCCTGTGCGGGAGCTGCTCCACACGCTGTATTATCTGGCGAGGTCGGACGAGATGACGGGTACCGCGCACGGGTGATATCCTAACGCGGGGCATGGGGCCAGACGGCTCGTAACGGGCCGCGGAAGATTCGCAGTGCAACGGAGGAGTGACATGACGATGGCGTTTGTGCCAGGTATTCCCGGCGGCTGGGAGTGGGTCATCATCCTCGTCGTCGTGCTCTTGCTGTTCGGGCCGAGCAGGCTTCCTCAGCTCGGCAAATCGATCGGCAAGACGGTGCGGGCGATCCGTGACGGCGTGGACGGCAAAGGGCAGGACGAGGAAGAAGAGGACGAGGCGAAGTCCGCGAAACCGGACGCGCCATCCGACGAGGCCAAGCCGTCGAAGTCCGACAAAACCTCGGAGTAGTCCTCGCCGCCTGAGCCGGACGGCGAGTACCACGTCGCCAGTTAGTTGCGCACCGGATTCCATACGTTATACTGTCGTGGACGTTTTCGCGGGCTGCCCGGTCATCGGGCAGCCCGCGCGTCAATCATCGGCCGTTCACGCCTCCGGCGCTGAACCTACGCCACGGGGAGCCGCGACCTCATGCAGAGAGAGACAGTCCTTACCGCCGAAGGCCAGACCCGCCTTGAGGAGGAGTTGCGCCACCTCGAGACCGTCCGCAGGCGGGAGGTCGGCGAGCGGATCAAGGAGGCGAAGGAGTTTGGTGACATCTCCGAGAACTCGGAGTACGACGACGCCAAGAACGAGCAGGCATGGGTCGAAAGCCGCATCGCCGAGATCAACCTGATGCTCTCCAACGCGACCATCATCGAGTCGCCTTCCAGTTCCGCGCGGGTGACGTTGGGTAGCAAGGTCGAACTTGAAGACTCGAATGGCCTGGTTCACAGATACCAGATCGTGGGCTCCGCGGAGGCCGATCCGGCGCGTGGCCGCATCTCGAACGAGTCGCCGGTCGGTCAGGCGATCATGGGCTCGCGTAAGGGCGAAACCGTGAAGGTCACGAGTCCGTCGGGCAAGGTACTCGCATATACCGTCAAGAAGATCTCGCGCTAGGACGCGTCTGTGGAAGATGACGCCGCCGGGCGGGAGACACCGGGCGCCGCAGCGGGGCAGGGACCCGCTCCCGATGACGTGTTCGCCGTGCGCCGCAGGAAGCTCGATGCGTTGCGGGCGCGAGGCATCGAGCCGTATCGGAGCCGGTTCGACACGACTCATCGAGCGGCCGACCTCATCGCAGCGCACGGGGATCTGGCGCCGGGCGCGGAGGCGGATGACACGGCGACCGTCGCCGGGCGTCTCGTCGCGCGACGCGAGCAGGGTAAGCTCGCGTTCCTCGTGGTCCGAGACGCCACCGGCGATCTCCAGCTGTTCTGCCGAGCGGACCGGCTCGGCGACACGGGCTACGCGGCCCTCCTCGACCTCGACCTCGGGGACTGGATCGGCGCGACGGGCCAGGTGGGGCGCACCCGGCGCGGGGAGCTTTCCGTTGTCCCCGATGAGGTGGTGCTCCTCACCAAGTCGTTGCGGCCGTTGCCCGAGAAGTACCACGGGCTCACCGACACCGAGACCCGCTACCGCCAGCGCTACGTCGACCTGATCGTCAACGCGGAAGTACGGCATGTCTTCGAGACGCGCTTCCGTGTCATCTCCGCGATCCGGGAGTTCATGGAAGGCCGAGGGTTCCTCGAGGTCGAGACGCCGATGCTACATGCGGTGCCGGGGGGTGCGACCGCTCGCCCGTTCGTGACCCACCACAACGCGCTCGGGACAGACCTCTACCTGCGCATCGCGCCCGAACTCTACCTCAAGCGGCTCCTGGTCGGAGGGTTCGAGCGCGTCTACGAAGTCAACCGGAGTTTCCGCAACGAGGGGATGTCGCCTCGCCACAATGCTGAGTTCACTATGCTTGAGGCGTACCAGGCATACGCTGATTTCGAGGGCATGATGGAGCTCACCGAGGGCTTAGTCACCGCGGTTGCGGCCGATGTGCTCGGCACGTTGCAGATCACGTATCAGGGAACCTCGGTGGACCTCTCGCCCCCGTGGCCGAGACGCTCCTTGACCGAGCTCACGTCGGAGGCCGCCGGAGAGGAGGTCTCGCTCAGCTGCTCCGAAGCGCACCTGCGCGGACTCTGCGCCGATCGGGGCGTCCCGGTGGAGGACTCCTGGGGCGCGGGCAAGCTTGTCACCGAACTGTTCGAGAAGCTCGTGGAGGGCACGCTCATCGGTCCTGTGTTCGTCACGGGCTACCCGCTCGAGACCTCACCGCTCGCTCGCAGGATGCCCGGAGAGCCTGAGCTCACCGAGCGTTTCGAACTTATCGTCAACGGACGCGAACTCGCGAACGCCTTCAGCGAGCTCACCGACCCGGTCGATCAGCGCGAACGGTTCGAGGCCCAGATGCGCGCGCGCGACTCGGGCAGCGAAGAGGCCATGGGCCTCGACGAGGATTTCTTGCGCGCGCTCGAGTACGGCATGCCTCCGGCCGGCGGTCTCGGGGTGGGCATCGACCGCCTCGTCATGCTGCTTACCGACAGTGCGTCGATACGGGACGTGCTGCTCTTCCCCCACATGCGGCCTGAAGCGTGACGCGCGGCGCGTGCCCAACGCGCCGAAGCGTCAATATCTAAGTCGGCCAGACTCAAGTCTATGGCATCGGGCTTGCTTTGCCGATGATGTAGGTGCACCGTCGTGTCAGCGGCGCGGGTATACTGATTCTCCAAGAGATGATCGGGCCGCACGGTCCGATATGGCTGCGAGGAGCGCTTGAAGATGTTCGAACGATTCACCGAGAAGGCGCGCCGGGTCGTGGTATACGCCCAGGAAGAGGCGCGTATGCTCAATCAGAATTACATCGGCACCGAGCACCTGCTTCTCGGGCTCATCCGCGAGCAGGACGGTGTCGCGGCCAAGGCGTTGCAGAGCCTCAACATCTCGCTCGAGGACGTGCACGCGCAGGTAGAGGACCTCATCGGACGGGGGACGTTCGTGCCCACCGGCCACATCCCGTTCACCCCGCGCGCCAAGAAGGTGCTTGAGCTGTCGCTGCGTGAGGCCCTGCAGCTCGGCCACAACTACATCGGCACCGAACACATCCTGCTCGGTCTCATCCGTGAGGGTGAGGGTGTCGCGGCGCAGGTGCTGCTCAACCTCGGGGCGGACCTCGAGAAGGTTCGCTCGGCTGTCATCCAGCTGCTCACGGGCCGTCATGGCAAGCCAGGCGAAGCGGCTGAGGAGCGGCGCGGGGGCGGCGGCGCGCTGCTCGATGAGTTCGGACGCAACCTGACCCGCGCTTCGAAGGAAGGGAAGCTCGATCCTGTCATCGGCCGGGCGAATGAGATCGAGCGCGTCATGCAGATCCTGTCCCGCCGGACCAAGAACAACCCCGTTCTGATCGGTGAGCCGGGAGTCGGCAAGACCGCCGTGGCCGAAGGGCTGGCACAGCTTATCGCTGCCGACGAGGTGCCCGAGACGATCAAGGACAAGCAGCTCTACACCCTCGACCTGGCGGCGCTCGTCGCCGGTTCGAAGTACCGCGGCGAGTTCGAGGACCGGCTGAAGAAGCTCATGAAGGAGATCCGGGAGCGCGGCGACGTCATCCTGTTCGTTGACGAGATGCACACGCTCGTCGGAGCGGGGGCGGCCGAGGGTGCTATCGACGCGGCCAGCATCATCAAGCCGGCGCTTGCTCGCGGGGAACTCCAGACCATCGGCGCGACCACGCTCGACGAATATCGGAAGTACGTGGAGAAGGATCCCGCTCTGGAGCGCAGGTTCCAGCCGATCATGGTGGGCGAGCCGACGGTCGGCGAGACCGTGGAGATCTTGCGCGGGCTGCGAGACCGCTACGAGGCGCACCATCGGGTTTCCATCACCGACGGCGCCATCGAAGCCGCAGCGACGCTTGCGGACCGCTACATCTCCGATCGCTTCTTGCCGGACAAGGCGATCGATCTCATCGATGAGGCCGGGTCCAGGATGCGGATCAAGATGATGACGGCCCCTCCCGACGTGAAAGAGGTCGAGGAGCGGCTGCGCAGTGTGCGGGCCGAGAAGGAGGCCGCGATCGAGGCGCAGGAGTTCGAGAAGGCCGCCGCACTGCGGGACAAAGAGAAGCAGGTCATCGCCGAGAAGCGCACGGTCGAAGAGGAGTGGCTCAAACCTGAGGCGCGGCGGCTCGTCGAGGTGACCGAGTCCGAGATAGCCGACCTCGTCTCCATGTGGACCGGGGTGCCGGTCGCCGCGCTGACAGAAGAGGAGACGGAGAAGCTCCTTCGCATGGAGGCGAGCATCCACGAGCGCATCGTGGGACAGGACGAGGCGGTCGCCTCCGTCAGCCGGGCGATCCGCCGCGCACGCGCGGGCCTCAAAGACCCGGCCCGCCCGGCGGGATCGTTCATCTTCCTAGGGCCGTCCGGCGTGGGCAAGACCGAGCTGTCGAAGGCGCTCGCCGGCTTCCTCTTCGGAAGCGACGAGGCGCTCATCCAACTCGACATGAGCGAGTACATGGAGAAGCACACGGTGAGTCGCCTCATCGGTTCGCCGCCCGGCTACGTCGGTTTCGACGAGGGGGGACAGCTCACGGAGCTTGTGCGACGCCGCCCGTACTCGGTGATCCTCTTCGACGAGATCGAGAAGGCCCATCCGGACGTCTTCAACGTGCTCCTCCAGATCCTTGAGGAGGGCCGCCTGACTGACGCGCAGGGCCGCAAGGTCGACTTCAAGAACTCCATCGTCATCATGACGAGCAACGTGGGCGCGCGCGACATCGTGAAGGGCCAACGGCTCGGATTCAGCGCGGACACGGGAGAAGGACTCGCGTATGCGGACCTCAAGGAGCGCGTCACGAGCGAGCTCAAGAAGTTCTTCCGGCCCGAGTTCCTGAACCGCGTCGACGAGGTCATAGTCTTCCACGACCTGACCCATCAAGAGATCGAGCACATCGTCGATCTGATGATCGACCGCCTGCGCGGACAACTCGCCGGTCATGGGATGAGCATCACGCTCACCTCCGAGGCGCGTTCGAGGCTTGCCACGGAGGGCTTCGACCCGTCGCTCGGGGCGCGGCCGCTGCGCCGCGCGATACAGCGTCTGGTCGAGGACCCCCTTTCCGAGCAGATCTTGGCGGGTCAGTGGCGAGTCGGGGACGTGATCGAGGTCTATCTCGCGTCCGACACGCGGCAACCTGCGTTCCGCAAGGCTGAGGGAGCCGCGCCCGCCGCCGGCGAGACCGTGGCAGCGGGGACGCCGGCGCTCTCGAAGCCGCCGCGGACGACTCGTTCGCGCGGACGGGGAGCGGCGTCGGGCGGCGCCGCCGGGGAGTAGGGCGAGGTGGCGCGGGCGCGCACGGTCTGGCGGTGTCGATCGTGCGACGCAGTAGCGCCGAAGTGGTACGGGCGCTGTCCTGAATGCGCGGAGTACGGGACGTTCGCCGAGGGCGTCGACCGCGAACCGCTGAGACCTGCGTCCGACGCTGCCAGTCCCGTGCCGCTCGCCGGTCTCGATGACGCCACCGAACGCCGGACGTCTTCCGGCGTCCACGAGTTCGACCGTGTGCTCGGCGGTGGCTTCGTCACGGGCTCGCTCGTGTTGCTCGGCGGGGAACCCGGCATCGGCAAGTCGACCATCCTGCTGCAAGTGGCCGCACGCGTCGCCGGCTCAGGCGGTCGCGTGCTGTACGCGTGCGGTGAGGAGTCGTGCGCCCAAGTCGGCATGAGAGCCCGCAGGATCGGCGCCGCGGCCGAGGGAGTCGATTTGGTCGCCGAGACCGACATAGCGGCACTCGCGGCACTCGCGCGCGAGACGCAACCCGCCCTGCTGATCGTCGACTCGATTCAGACGGCGTTCGACCCGCAGGCCCCGGGCGTGCCGGGGAGTGTCGGGCAGGTGCGTTCGGCGACGTCTCTGCTCGCCAGGGTGGCGAAGGACCACGGTGTCACGACCGTGCTGGTCGGACATGTGACGAAAGACGGTGTCATCGCAGGGCCCCGGGTGCTCGAACACATGGTCGACGCGGTTCTGTACTTCGAGGGTGACCGGGAGCATGCGTTCCGGCTTGTGCGTGCGGTGAAGAACCGGTTCGGACCGGTGTCCGAGATCGGAATCTTCGAGATGACCGAGCACGGACTCGCCGCGGTGAGCGATCCAACCGCGCTGCTCCTCGGGGAGCGGCGAAGCGCCGTCGCGGGGTCGGTGGTGATGGCTGCCATGGAGGGTTCCCGCCCGTTGCTCGTGGAAATCCAAGCGCTCGTCACACCGACCTGCCTGCAG
>DASSAH010000190.1:0-3121 GCA_035685585.1 Coriobacteriia bacterium | reverse complement strand
CATCGCGGACTTGGACGCGGTGCCGTCGCCGTATCTCTCCGGGGTTCTCGAGCCGGTGGACGGCACCGCGTACGTCGAGAGCTACCGGGGATGCCCGCACCGCTGCGGCTACTGCTTCGAGGGAAAGGGGTCGAGCGGCGTCCGCGCGTTCTCGCTGGAGCGGGTCCGCGCCGAGGTCGGTTTCCTCGTCGAGTCGTCCGGACTGCGGTCGTTCTCCTTCATCGACCCCGTCTTCAATCTGAACGCCGAGCGTCTGTTCGCGCTCAGTGCGCTTCTTGAGCCGCATGCCCGCCGAGGGGTGCGGCTGCACACGATCGAGGTCGACATCGAGCGCATCGGACAGGCCGAGGCGGACGCGCTGCGGCGAGCCGGCGTCGTCTCGGTGGAAACCGGGCCGCAAAGCGTGGGGGAGCGTGCGTTGCAGACGTGCAGGAGGAGGTTTCACCGCGAGAGCTTCGTCGCGGGAGTCGAGGCGCTGAAGGCTGTCGGCATCTCCGTGGAGTGCGACCTGATCATCGGTCTGCCGGGGGACACATCTGCCGATGTGGTCGACGGGATGCGGTTCGTAGCGAGCCTGGACCCCGGCGCTTTACAGATGTCCACGCTGCACGTCCTGCCCGGTACCGACCTCTGGCAACGGGCGGAGGAGCTCGGGGTGATGTTCGATCCGGCACCCCCGCACGAGGTGATCAAGACGGGCGAGATCGGCTTCTCGGACCTCAGGCGGCTCGAGGTCATGGGTAACGCGGTGATGAGTCAGTACCGGGCGCGCGTGTAGAGTGTGAGGCGAAGATAGTGGTTGATGGCGCACGGGTATCGAGGCGGGCAGCGGCGATTCGGCCGTTCGCGGTCATGGACGTGGTCGCGCGCGCGAAGGAGCTGCAGGCGGCCGGCCACGACGTGGTCCGGCTCGAGATCGGTGACCCCGACCTGCCCACGCCCGAGGTCGTCACTCGCGCGGCCGAAGCCGCGATGGAACAAGGCGAGACGGGATACACCCAGTCGGCGGGGCTTCCGAGTCTGCGGGAGGCGATATCGGACCACTATCGCTCGACCTACGGGGTGGTTGTCGACCCCGATGACGTCGTGGTCACCCAAGGCACCTCTCCCGCGATGCTTCTGGTCTTCGGCGCCCTGCTCGACCCGGGGGACGAGGTCATCGTGGGTGGTCCGTGCTACCCGGCCTACCCGAACTACGTAAGCTTCCTCGGCGGTGTGCCCGTGACGGTTCCGGTGCGTGCCGAGGACGGGTTCCGGTTTCGACTTGACGAGGTGCGCGCGGCGATCACTCCGGCCACGCGCGCGATCATGGTGAACTCTCCAGCCAATCCGACGGGAGCCGTGCTCCCGTTCGAGGACCTCCAAGGACTCGCGGCCATCGCCGAAGAGCACGGGATATGGCTTGTCAGTGACGAGATCTACCACGGGCTCGACTTCTCCGGTCGTAGCCGCTCGGTGCTCGAGTGCACGGAGCGGGCGTTCGTCCTCAATGGGTTCTCCAAAGCGTACGCCATGACCGGGTGGCGCCTCGGCTATCTCATCGCCCCGCGGGCGTTCGTGAGGGCGTGCGAGAAGATCCAGCAGAACTTCTTCCTGTGCGCTAATCACTTCGTGCAGGTAGCGGGCACTGTTGCGCTCACGAGCGCTCAGGACGACGTTGCCCGCATGCGCGCGGTCTACGACGAGCGCCGCCGATACCTCGTGCCGGCGCTGGCAGAGATCGGCTTGGGGATCGCGTGCGAGCCGCTCGGGGCGTTCTACGTGTTCGCTGACGCGAGGGCGTGGGGAGCGGACTCACTTGAGCTGTCCCGGCGGATTCTGGAAGAGGCGTTCGTTTCGACGGCCCCCGGCATCGACTTCGGGCCCGAAGGGGAGGGCTTCCTGCGGTTCAGCTACGCGACGTCGCAGGATCGGCTGGCCGAGGGCGTCGCCAGGCTGGACGCATGGGCGCGCACGATCCGCGATCGCGAGCGGGCACACGATGGGTGACTCCTGTAATGTGTTCACCAGTTGAAGCCGACACATGTGACAGCGCCGCGTCCTGTCGGCGCGGGACAACGGCACGCTTGTTGCAGCACCCGGTCCGTTGCCGTGGAGATCGCAGGGCGTCTCCCGGGAAGGGGAACCTAGTTGAGTGACGTATGGAGCAGGGCCGACCTTCACGTGCACAGCACCTACAGTGACGGGCTTGCCACGATACCCGAGATACTGCGGTACGCGCGCGACAAGACCGACATGTCCGTCATCGCCATCACCGACCACAACACGATCGAGGGGGCGCTCCTGGCCAGGTCAATGGCGGACGATTTCGAGATCGACGTCGTTGTGGGCGAGGAAGTCAGCACTGCGTCGGGCCATGTGATCGGTCTCTTCATCGAAGAGCACATCCCCGCGGGGATGAGTGTCGCGCAGACGATAGCCGCGATCGACGAGCAGGGCGGTATTGCGATGATCCCGCACCCCTTCTCGGCGCAGGGCATCTTTGGTCCGTTCGGCGTGAAGGGGTTCGGTGCCGCCCTCAACGAGCTCGCGTTCCACGCCCTCGAAGTCTACAACTCGATGCCGCTCCTCATCTACGCGAACCGCGTCGCGGCAAGGGTCTTCGCTGGCGGCCAGGGAATCGCGGCCACGGGTGGCTCCGACGCCCACGTGCTCCAGGGCATCGGCAAGGGGTACACGGTGTTTCGCGGGACGACCGCCTCGGACCTGCGCGCCAGCATCGACGGACTGGAGACGCGAGCGGAGACGAGTCGCGGTGGTCTCGGCATCGCACTGCGGTACGCATGCCAGTTCTCGCGGATCCAGCGGCAGCGCGAGTGGAACAGAGACCTCTGTAAGCCACACCTGGCGAGGTAGTCGAAGTCAGGCGCGGTGCGCGTCGTCGGAAGCCGCGTGGCGGATGGTCGCGGCGAGCAGGTCGGCGAACGCGTGTGTATGCCCCCACGCCCGCGCGTGCACGACACGCACGTCATCCTGGACGCGGGCGGCGCGCGTCGCCGATGGGACGTCGAACAGGGTCTCGAGGCCGTCGAACGGGTAGGAGACGGGAACCGTCACGATCCGCTCGGACCCGAACGCCGCCAGATGCCGGATGGTCTCCGTCACCCCGGGCTCTCCCCAC
>DASSAH010000189.1:0-2684 GCA_035685585.1 Coriobacteriia bacterium | reverse complement strand
CGAAGCGAACGGCAGTTCAAGAGGTAGAACATCTGGAACATGATGACGGTCGTCACCGCCATCGTCTGCGCGTTGGCAAGCGCGTCCGGCTCTCCCGGGGCCGCCGCACGAAACGCGATCGTGAAGAGCGTGAGCGCGCCGATGGTCATGAGGATGGCGACGACCACCACCCGCATGATCACGAACGCGCTCAGCACCGGAGCATCCGGCTCGCGGGGCGGACGGCGCATGATCCCCGGTTCTTTCGCCTCGAACGCGAGCGGCAACGCGAGCGCGACCGCGGCGACCAGGTTGATCCAGAGCAGCTGCACCGGCGCCATCGGCAGGAGGAGCTCGCGCACGGTCTGGAGTTCGCCGTCGACGATCCGCGTGACCTCTCCGAACGGGAAGAACACAACCGCGTACGCCAGGATGAGCGCGAGTCCGAGGTTCGTCGGCAGCACGAACGCGAGTGACTTGATGAGGTTGTCGTACACGCGGCGCCCCTCCTCGACCGCCGCCGAGATCGACGCGAAGTTGTCGTCGGCGAGGACGATCTCAGCCGCTTCCTTGGAGGCGGCGGTACCCGTGATGCCCATCGCCACACCGATGTCGGCCTGCTTGAGCGCCGGCGCGTCGTTCACGCCGTCACCGGTCATGGCGACCACCTCTCCTCGACGTTGGAGGGCGTTCACCAGCTTCAGCTTGTGCTCGGGCGCAACTCGCGCGAACACGTTGCACGTATGCGCGATCTCGTAGAACTCGTCGTCCGACATGGCGGCGAGTTCGACCCCGGTCACCACCCGGGCATCCCCCGAGCCGGTATCGAGAATCCCGATCTCAGCCGCGATCGCCCGCGCGGTCCCCTGGTGGTCGCCGGTGATCATCTTCACCGTGATGCCGGCCTCGTGGCAGCGCTCGATGGCCTGGATCGCCTCGGGCCGAGGCGGATCGATCATGCCCTGGAGTCCGAGGAACTCGAACCCATCGTCGGTGTCACTCGTGCTCACTGCGGTGCTCCCCGGCGCCGCCTTCGAGGCGAACGCCAGCACCCGCATGCCTCTCGCGGCGAGCAACTCCACCTCGGCAAGCACATCGGCTTGGACCCGGCAGCGTCGCAGCACCACCTCCGGGGCGCCCTTGAGCAGGATGATTCCGCCGTTCTGCGCGTTCAGGGTCGCCATGAATTGGTTCTCGGACTCGAACGGGATCGCGTCGAGGCGTGCATGATCGACGCGGAGACCCTCGACGCTCACGCCGAGCTTCTCGGCGGCGACGACCAACGCGCCCTCCGTCGGGTCCCCATGCAGCTTCCACTGACCGTCCTCGCAGGCAAGAGAGGCGTCATTGCACAAAGCGCCGGCGCGCAGCAACGCGATGACATCGTCCGGCGCTTGCACGAGCGGCTCACCGCCGCGCTGGAGCTGACCCACCGGTTCGTAGCCGACCCCCGAGACGCCGTACGCGCCGGACTGCGGAGTCCAGAGCTCCTGGACGGTCATCTCGTTGCGGGTGAGCGTTCCGGTCTTGTCACTGCAGATCACCGTCGTAGAACCGAGCGTCTCCACCGCCGGGAGCTTGCGAACGACGGCGTTTCGCGCCGCCATGCGCTGCACGCCGATGGCGAGCGCGATAGTCACGATTGCCGGCAGTCCTTCGGGGATCGCGCCCACCGCAAGCGCGATCGCAAAGATCACCGTCTCGCGCAACGCCGGGAACCACGCGAGGTCAGTCTCTGCCATGGTCCGCCAGGTGCCCGCGACGAGCATCGCGAGGGCAAGTCCGATGATGCCGACCGAGATCCACTTCCCGATCGTCGCCAGGTCCTTCGTGAGCGGGGTCTGCAGGCTCGTCGTCTCCTTGAGCATGGTCGAGATGCGCCCGAGTTCGGTGTCGGCCGCCGTGGCCACGACCACCGCCGTGCCCGTCCCGTACGTCACGAGCGTCCCGGCGAACGCCATACTGTCACGGTCGCCGATGCCGGCTACCTCTTCGACGGGCGCGAGGTCCTTGGCCGACGGCACGGACTCCCCGGTGAGAGCCGCCTCCTCGATCCGCAGATTTCGCAGGTTGATGAGGCGCAGGTCAGCGGGCACCCGGTCGCCGCTCGCGAGCAAGACGACGTCACCCGGGACGATCTCGGACGCCGCGAGCGTGACCTTCCTCCCGTCCCGCATGACGGCCACGTTCTCGGGCACCATCCGGGTGAGCGCCTCGATGGCCTTGCTCGCCTTGTACTCCTGTCCGAAGCCGATGAGCGTGTTCAGCACGACGACCCCGAGGATCACCAAGCCGTTCTTCATCCCGTCAACGGGATCCGCGAGCATCGCGACGACGGCCGAGGCGATCAGCACCCAGATGAGAGGGTTGTTGATCTGCCGCCAGATGAGATCGAGCACCGAGTCGCCCTTGCCCCGGGATATGACGTTCGGCCCGTGGACGGCGAGGCGCGCTTCGGCCTCAGCGCTGGCCAGGCCGTTCGGGGACGTCTGGAGGGCGTCCATCGCGTCCTCGGCGCTCAGGGCATGCCACAGGCGCCCGTCTGTGGCCGGACCGCCGGGCGCGACGACCGTTGCGGCAGGCGCGGCGTCTCGCATCGTCATACCCCGTCCTTTTCGTTGCCGAGGACCGCATCGGTGAAGTGAGCGCCCCATGCGCGCGCCTCGGCCACTTCGGCCTCGCCCGGCCGGTACTTCTGCGTGTAC
>DASSAH010000188.1:0-6612 GCA_035685585.1 Coriobacteriia bacterium | reverse complement strand
GTAGCCGGCATGTCGGCCGCGGAGATGGCCCTGTTCGTGGTGGATGCGGTAGCCGGCCCTCAGGTGCAGACGGAGCGCCTCTGGCGACTCGCCGGGCAGATGGGAATCGCTCGCGCGATCATCATCAATCGTGTGGACAAGGAACATGCCGACTTCGACGCGGTCATGGAGGCCCTCGCGCAGAGATTCGGCCACCGGGTCGGTCCGGTTCAGATACCGATGGGGACCGAGTCGGGATTCCACGGCGTCGTCGACATCATCCGCATGAAGGCGTACCACCACGAAGGCGACACGGAGGAAGTCACCGACATCCCCGCCGACCTCACGCAAGCGGCGGAGACTGCCCGAGACAAACTCACCGAACTTGTCGCGGAAGCTGACGACGCCCTCATGGAGAAATACCTCATCGAGGGTGAGCCTCTCACGAAAGACGAGCTCGAGGGACTTCTCGGCACGGCTATCCAACAGGGCATCTTCGTGCCCGTCTTCGTTGCATCGGCCACCGCCCTGCAGGGTGTCGCGGACCTGCTCGACGAAATGGCCGCGTTCTTCCCGAAACCGACGGAGCGCGTTCCTTTCGCCACAGTGTCGGGCGACACTCAGCCGATCACCGAGGACGGTCCGGTCTCGGCGTTCGTATTCAAGACCGTGTCCGACCCGTACATCGGCCGGCTGACCTACGTGAAGGTCGTCACCGGCGTGCTCAAGCCCAACAGCGAGCTCATGAACTCGCGGACCGGGAAGAAGGAGCGGGTGGGCCACGTCTACAAGGCCGTCGGCAAGGAAACCGCCGACATCGAGGCTGCGCACGCCGGCGATATCGCCGTGCTGGCGAAGCTCTCAGACGCCATCACCGGGGACACGCTCTCGGCCGACGGCGCGGTGACCTTCGCGCCGCTCCCCTTCCCTGAGCCGCTCTACCCCGTGGCGATCCGGGCGAAGACGAAAGCGGATGAGGACAAGCTCGGCACCGCGCTGAACAAGCTGGTCGAGGAGGAGCCGACGCTCACTCTCAAGCGTGACGAGGAGACCCACCAGACGCTGCTGTCGGGTCTGGGCGACGTTCAAGTCGACGTGGCGCTCGCGCGCCTTCGCGACCGCTACCATGTCGACGCCGAGATCATCGAGATGCGCATCCCCTACCGGGAGACCATACGGACGACTGCGAGCGCCCAAGGCCGTCACAAGAAGCAGACGGGCGGTTCGGGACAGTTCGGCGATTGCTGGCTTCGGCTCGAGCCCAATCCCGGGGGAGGATATGAGTTCGTCGACGAGATCGTGGGCGGACGGATACCGCGCCAGTTCATCCCCGCCGTCGACAAAGGCGTGCAAGACACCCTGACGCAAGGGGTGCTCGCCGGCTACCCGGTCGTCGATGTGAAGGTCGCGGTCTACGACGGGTCGTACCATTCGGTCGACAGCTCCGAGATCGCCTTCAAGACCGCCGCCCGGATCGCGTTCCGCACCGCCGCCGGGAAGGCCGACGCGATCCTCCTCGAGCCGATCGCCACGCTCGAGATCCGGGTGCCCGAAGAGTACGCCGGAACCGTCATGGGGGACATCAGCTCTCTGCGCGGCCGCATTCTTGGGATGGACTCGCCCGAGCCGGGCGTGCAGACGATCAAGGCTCAGGCGCCGTACGCGGAAGTCGTGCACTACTCGCCGCACCTGCGGTCGATCACGAGCGGCACCGGGACGTACACGATCTCGGTGGGCGAGTACGCAGAGGTCCCCTTCGAGCTCGCCCGGAAGGTCATCGAGCAGGCGAAGGCGGAAAAGGAGTCGTAACGATACCGTCCGGCCCGCTTCAAGTTGGGCCGGACGGTGTGTCTTCGTGGTGCCCTCGACAGGACTCGAACCTGTGGCCTTCTGCTCCGGAGGCAGACGCTCTATCCACTGAGCTACGAGGGCGAGCGCACCGCACTCTACCACACCGACTTCAGCGTCACCACGGCCCGCGTCCTATCGACAGGAGTGAGCATGCTCGGCAAGACTCTGCTCGTCGTGAACCCCGCCGCCCGTCACGGCGTGACGCGGGAGCTGCTCCCCGTGATCAGAAGCCTGCTCGACAGACAGCTCGACTACGACCTCGTCGTCACGGACCGGCCGGGCCACGCGATTGAGGCCGCCGCGACAGCGCACGGCTATCACGCGGTTGTCGCGGTCGGTGGCGACGGGACCGTGAACGAGGTCCTCAACGGTCTCATGCGCATCGCCAGGGAGGACCGCCCGGCGCTCGCACTGCTGCCCACCGGCTCGGGCAATGACTACCGCCGCACTCTCGGCATCTCGACCGAACTCGCGGCGTCGGTACGGCAGCTTATCGGCGGGGTCCGCGAATCGCGTGACGTGGGCCTCGTCAACGAGACCTACTTCGCGAACTCCGTCGCCATCGGTTTGGACGCGCGGGTGACCGCGAAAGCAATAGAGCTCAAAGCGACGACCGGCTGGTCCGGGCTCGCACTGTACCTCCGAGCCCTCCTGAGCATCTTGCTGCGCTCGTATCACTCGCACCAGCTTCGTGTCAGCCTCGACGGTGGCCCCGCCGTCGACCGTGACGTCCTGGCCGTCGTGGCGACCAACGGCCCGACCTACGGCGGCGGATTTTGGATCACGCCCGACGCGCGTCCGGACGACGGCGTCCTCGACACCTGCGTCATCGACAGGGTGAGCCTGCCCGGCGCGCTCGTTCGCCTTCCGTTCGTCGTGGTCGGACGTCACGGGTGGATGCGCCCGGTCACGCTTGAGCGGCACACGTCTCTCAGAATCGAATCGCAACTCCCGGTCGAGAGTCAGATCGACGGCGAAGTCACCCTCGCGTCCACGTACGACATTTCCATCCTTCCTGGCGGGCTGGACGTGATCGTGCCGGGGAGGTGTCGGTGATGACCGTGCTGTCAGCCGCACACGACAGTATCGACCTGCGGGTCTCCTTCTTATCCTTCGTCAGCCAGGTGCGCTTCGACGCGATGAACGACGTACTCGTCCCCTTGGTACTCATCGCCCTCGCCGGCTACGCGATAGGATCGATCCCGTTTTCGTACATCATCGTGAAGTCGGTCACGGGCAAGGACATCACCGCGCACGGAACGAGCAACGTTGGGGCGATGAACGTACGCCGAACGACAGGATCGTGGCTGTGGTTCGCGGTTGCCATGTTCGCCGATGCGCTCAAGGGCTTCGTGCCGACGTTCGCCGCCATGTCTGTCCCGTTCATTCTC
This sequence comes from Coriobacteriia bacterium, assembly GCA_035685585.1. Lineage (GTDB taxonomy): Bacteria > Actinomycetota > Coriobacteriia > Anaerosomatales > SLCP01 > DASSAH01. Next base: position 3,391 of record DASSAH010000188.1, on the reverse strand, counting down.
GCCGGACCGCCCCTTTTGCCCGGCGCCGATGGCGGTCTGAACGGGGAGACGCTCTCGCACGCCGCTGCGGTGCTCTTCGGCCCGCAGGCGGTCGTCCTCGGAGCGGTGGCGGGACACAACCACTCGTTGTGGCTCTCGCTCATCAAGCGTCACTGGCTCGGAGGGAAGGGGCTTGCGACCGGCGGCGGAGCGCTGCTCGCCTACGATTGGCGGTACTTCCTGGTCGTGCTCGGCGTCGGACTGGCCGTCATCGCTCTCACCCGCTACATGATGGCCGGACAGGTGAGCGCCGCGCTGTCGCTTCCCGTCTTTGCGCTGGCGACCGGCCAGCCCGACACGCTGTTCGTCGTGCTGCTCGCAGCCATGGTCTACCTGCGGCACCACCGGCGATTCCTCGGCCTGCTGAAAGGTCGCGAACCGAAGCTGTACGTGGAAGACAACATGGGGCCCAAAGGCTGAGCGCATCACAACGTGATGCGCTCAGCCTTTCGTAGCGCCTGCGGGCGCGACCTTACATGGAGATAGCTTCGGTCGGACACACGTCCACGCAGATGCCGCACTCGGTACAGTCATCCGGACGCGCGAGCACGGCGACGCTCTCAAGGTCGTAGCAGCTCTGGGGACACTCGTCCACGCACAGACCGCACGCGGTACAGAGGTTCGAGTCCACGACGGGTATGGCCATGCCTGACTCCCTTCACGGTCGGACGCGAGACGCGTTGCGACATAATAGCACGCGTACGTCGACCCTCCCGGACTACCGCACGACCTCGGCCATCTCCTCGGGACTCCAGAGGAAGAAGGGATACGTCCGGTCGCTCAGAACCTCCGCGTCGGATCGCAAACGTTCGAGGAGGTCCCGTTCGCGCCGGACCGTCTCGAGCAGCGGCGCCACGAGCATCCGGAGCTCCTCGTTCACGCGCGCGAGTCGAGCGCCGAGAGCCGCACGGTCCGCACCGGACTCGCGGAGGCGCCGCACGAGGGCCCCCTTCTCGTCTGCCAGACGAAGCGCACGCTGCTCCTCGTCGACCGAGGCGAACTCCATCTCCGCGAGAGCCGTGTCCGGGTTGTGGGTCAGCCGATGCAGCCGACGGGCGACCGCCGCCACCGCGTCGTCATCGACGGCCGATACATCCGCCGCCAGCCGCATCGAGAGTGTGGCGACGACCATGGGAGGAAGTCGCACTCCCCACCAGCTCTCGACGATCCTCTCCGTGACCTGGTCGTACCTCTCTCCCCCCGTCCCATGGATGAACAGGTCGGCGACGTGAGAGCGCAGGAACATCGTGAGCGTGACCGCACGCGGGGCGAGCACGATCCCGGCTTCGCCGAGCGCCTCCGCGGCGAGAGCGGCATCGTACGGCACGGCGGCGACGACCTCCTCTCTCGCCCACAGCTCGACCCCCCTCTCTGTGGCGTGGGCGAACACGGGATACCTCTTCGACTCGCCGAGCAGCCAGAACGGAAGCTCGACCCCTGACTCACCGATACGCAGGTCCGGGAGCGGCTGGGCGGCAGAGCGCACGCGATGGCGCTCTCGGTACAAAGCGAGCTCCGTGTTGTGGATGCGCGCGAACCGATCGGCTTCCAGGACGATGTCGACCGCGAACCGTCGCCACGGCAGTGTCGCGGCCAACGCGCTCACGGGCAACTCCGCGTACTCCGTCCACGCGCCCTCGTAGCGCCGGCGAGCGCCGGTGATCAGCTCCGCAACGCTCGCGCTCGGCGGATGCGCGCGCCCCAGCGCGTCGCAGAACGCGTCGAGATTCCTCGTGGCCTCCGGCATGGCCAGCGTGGCAAGGGCGGCTCTCGTGGCGTTGCAGAACGCTCTTGTGCGCCTGCGGTCTGGCACCGGAGCGGCCGCGTAGTATGCGCGAGGGTCCCCGGAAAGCAGTTCCTGGCGGCATCTGTGGACCTCAGGGCCGCGACAGGGCACCGTGACGCCGAGCGACTCGAAGGCGTCGGTGTCGACCACGATGTCGATCCCCGTCCCCCCCGTCTCACGCACGACACGCTGCATGAGGAAGTGCTTGACCCACACGCCCGGGTGGAAGAACTCCGGCTGATGGCCGGTCATGATGACCGGCCCATCGACCCCCTCGGCAGCGCCGATGCCCAACCGCGCGGTGTACTCACGCGCGACGACCGACGCCGCCGCACGGGCCTCGTGGCGCGCTACGTCAAACGGGACTCCGCCCACCGAGAAGCGCCATTCGCGGAACCATTCTGCGTTCGAGCGCGCGAGTTCCGCCCACTGCTCGAGCGCTGGGCGGACCCGGACTCCTTCCTCCGGGACCGGCGCGTCGCTACGCAGTCGTGACACGCCTTACACCAGAGACTCGAGGGAGTTGATCCCGATGGGCTCGTCAGAGAAGAAGGGCTCCCCCGCGTGCGTCCCGATCGTGCCGCCCCACATGCGGGATGTCGACTCGATGGACGCGATCAACCGCCCGTTCTTCGGGTGAGCCGAGAACTGTGACCGGTAGAACGAGAGCGCCTCGAGCTTCGCGGCCAGGTCTTCGCTCACATCCATGACAAAGGAAGGCTCGCGCACCAGACGCAGGTGCACCGCCATGTAGCGATAGAGTCGTGACGGATAATGCGGCTCGCCGCTCATCGGACTCTTCGTGAGCTTGGCCCAGAATCGGGCGGCGTCAACAATCCGGGACGCCGCGACGTGGTCGGGATGCGCGTCGACGGGGTACGGCCCGAACAGCACGCGCGGCCGCAACTCGCGCAGCTCCTCAGCGAGCGCGGTGCGCGCTTCGACGCTGTCGAACAGCGCCCGGTTCTCAAGCCCGAGTATCCGGCGCTCAGCGACCCCCAGCCGACGCGCGGCAGACGCCGCCTCGGCACGGCGGGTGACCGGATCGCCGGCAGGCGTTGGCTCCCCGTCAGTAAGGTCGACGATCGCCACTGTCAGGCCCATCCTCGTCATGCGGGCGATCGTCGCTCCCATTCCGATCTCGACATCGTCCGGATGGGCGCCGACGCAGACCACGTCCGTCACCAAGCCACCCCCTCGTCGCCTTCGAGCGCGCGCTTCCATACGCGCATGTAGTACGCGAATCGTACATCCGCATCATCCAGCGTGTCCCCGAACGACCGGTGGTGATCACAGTAGATGCGCTCGACCGCGCGCTCGGTCACGCGCAGACCTGCCAGGTACGCCTTCGCCCAGAGCTCCACCGGCATCCCGTAACCGGGCTCGCGCAGTTCGATCCCGGCAAGCGCCCGCAGGCGGTATGCCTTGAATCCACAGAACGCGTCGGTGAGGCTCCATCCCGTCACCCGGTTGATCTCGTCGGTGACCCAGCGGTTCACCTCGACCCTCTGGCCTGGAGCCGCGATGCCAAGCTCAGCGCTCTGTGGCAGGTAGCGGCTCCCCGAC
>DASSAH010000187.1:0-1763 GCA_035685585.1 Coriobacteriia bacterium | reverse complement strand
GGCGACCTGGAGCGCTTCCTCCGACGGCTCGACCTCGCGCCGCTCGAGAGCGAGGCCGGCACGCGCACCGAGAACGTGCGCCTCCTCACGTTCCACGCGGCCAAGGGCCTCGAGTTCCCGGTGGTGTTCATCGCCGGCGCGGAGGAAGGCATCGTCCCGATCGTGCCGACGCGCGCGGGAGCGGGCGACGCCGATCCGGACGAGGAGCGCCGTCTCTTCTACGTGGCCATGACCCGCGCGATGGACGAACTGTACGTCTCGTACAGTCTGCGCCGTACGGTTCACGGGAAGGACATGGACCGGATGCCCAGCCGGTACCTTTCGGACATTCCGGACGACACGTGGGAAGCGGTGGACGATGCCAGCGCACAGGGACGAACGAGCCCGCGCGGCCGGCACGGCGCCCAGCTCCCCTTGTTCTGACCCGCCGCGCCGACGCTTTTTTCTTGACACCTCGCATGCCCCGGCGTAAAGTCCGTCTCGACATCACCCGGCTGGAAGAACAGGTCTTGCAGGCCGGGCTCGCTGGGCAGCGGCGTCGCGACCGCCAGGTCGTGCGCCGCGGGACTTCGCCGCGATGGGTGATGACGCATCCTCGTCCGCAGCAGGAGGTCCATGCCCATGGCCGATCCATTCGACGCGCCCACGCCGGCCGTCCCGATCCCCGCTCCCGCCCGCGGTCCGAACCTCGGCATGCTCGAGGGCTGGATCTCGGTGGTGCTCAACACCCTGCTCTTCGTCGTGAAGTACTGGTTCGGCCGGCAGAGCGGCTCGGTGTCCATGACCGCCGATGCCTGGCACACCCTGAGCGACACCCTCACCTCGATCGTCGTGATCGTCGGGTTCTTCATCATGGCCCGGCCCGCGGACAAGGAGCACCCCTTCGGCCACGCCCGCGCCGAGGGCATCTCAGCCATCGTGATCGGCGTTCTGCTCGCGGTGGTCGGCGGCAGCTTCCTCGTCGATTCGGTGCGCCGGCTCGTCAACTTCCAGGCCGCCACGTTCTCCGTTGCCGCGATCGTCGTATTCGCCGGCTCGATCGTGCTGAAGGAAGCGCTGGCGCAGTTCGCGTTCTGGGCGGGAAAGAAGATCAACTCCCGCGCGGTGACCGCTGACGGCTGGCATCACCGCAGCGACGCCATCGCCTCGGCGCTCATCGTGGTCGGCGCCCTCGTCGGGCGGTCCGTCTGGTGGGTGGACGACGCGCTCGGCATAGCGGTTTCGCTGCTCATCCTGTGGACCGCCACCGACATCGTGCGCGGCTCGGCCTCGCCTCTGCTCGGCGAGTCGGTGGACCAGGTGACGGAGGGGCACGTGGCCGACGCCATCCGCGCGGAATACCCCGCCGTCGAAGACGTGCACCACCTCCACGTGCACCGCTACGGCCGCAACGCGGAGCTGACCGTGCACGTGCGTCTGCCCGCGCACATGAGCGTGGAGGAGGCGCACGGCATCAGTCAGCGCATGGAGCGGCGCATCAACGGCGAGCTCGGCATCGTGGCCACCGTGCACGTGGAGCCCCGCGCGGCCTCGAGTTGACCTCGCCGGCGGCCGGGGCTATCCTTGGGCCCGCATGGACCCCGCCGTCGACGGCCCCGACACACGGTCGCTCTTCAAGAGCCTCGGCTTCCCCGACCTGCGCGTGCACCGCAGCTTCAACCATTTCGACTTCACCCGCCCCTCGCGCCGCATCCTCGTCATCGGTTCCATGGGGTCGGGCAAGACCGAGTTCTCCGCGCGGGTGTGGCGCGACGCGGACGTGG
>DASSAH010000186.1:0-2969 GCA_035685585.1 Coriobacteriia bacterium | reverse complement strand
GCCCAGCCGCAAGAACAGCGGGGCAGGTGTCGCGCGGACCTCATGGTCTCGGCCGCCGAGGGTGGACCGGTCGCCATCGAGTGCGCGGGTGCGCAGTGGCGTAGAGGCGACCGTGTCGGCACTACAGGTACGTGCGAGCATGAACGCCTCCGCGTCGGGTGCCGCAGCGTTCGCGTGCCGCACAGCGAGTGGACACGTCGCCCCGTCGAGGCGCAGGCCTCGCTCCTCGAAGCGTTGGCATCGGGAAAGGTCCGCTCGGCGGGCTGACGTGGCGGGTCGGCGGCTTGGTGCGGCCTCAGAACAGCCAGTAGAGATACGCACCGTACGACGTGATGAACGCCGCGCCCAGCAGTCGCCCGATCCGTCCGCGGGCAAACATCAGGGCAGAGGCGAGTATCACCGAGACCCCGAGCATCACCCATGTGTCGACGGCGGCAATCTGCTCAGCCACGTTGACTGGGGTCACGAGTGCGGTCACGCCGAGGATGCCGAGGATGTTGAAGATGTTGCTCCCGACCACGTTGCCTATCGCCAGTTCGGGCTGTCGTCGCAGGGCGGAGATGATGCTCGTAGCGAGTTCGGGCAGTGAGGTCCCGGCGGCGACGAGGCTCAGGCCGATCACGGCTTCTGCGACCCCGTAGCTTCGCGCGATGTCGGAGGCGCCTGACACGAGGAAGCGCGAGCCGATCACGAGAGCGGCGAGGCCCGCGGCGATGTACGCGACGCCGGCGAGCGGGCTCGCGTCGACCGCCGCCGCATCGGCCTCCTTCTGGTGCAGGACGGCGGGAGGCTGTTCGGGATGGCGCTTCTCGGAGCGGTACGAGAGCGAGACATATGCGATCATCCCGGCGAACAGGACAAGCCCCGCGAACCGTCCGATCTCGCCGGTGAGCGCGATGCCCGAGAGCGCGGCCGCCGCGGCCAGCATGACGACCGTGTCGCGTCGCAGCTCACGAGGGTTGACCGCGATGGGGGCGATGAGCGCCGCGACGCCGAGCACGCCGAGGATGTTGAAGATGTTGCTACCGACGATATTGCCGACAGCGATGTCCGAGCTTCCGCGCAAGGCCGCGCTGAGGCTGACGACGAGCTCAGGCGCCGAGGTGCACCATGCGACGACCGTCATCCCGATGAGGAGCGGGGAGAGTCCCAGGCGGCGCGAGATGGCGACCGCGCCCCGGACGAGCGCTTCGCCGCCCCCGAAGAGAAGGGCGAGGCCGCCGATCGCGGAGAGGTAGGCGAGCACGGGTGTCCTCCTGGGTGTAGCCGGCGTGCGGGTAGCCGGAGTCACGCGCCGCACACGCTGCGGACCGGCTCGGGATACCGGGTCAGACTAACGAGAGGACATCGCGGATGCAAGGGGCTCTCGGTTCGGCCGCCACTCTGACACCGCTCGGCCGGGACGAACGCGAGCATTCGGACACTCGTCATACAATCACTGATGCACGTGATGTCCGAGGCGTCTCGTCCGGAGGGAGATCGCGCATGAGCGTTCCGAGCGCACTCAGGCGTGTGGTTCTGGTCCTGCTTGTGGCCGTCGCGCTCGGGTCAGCGGGGTGCGCCGCACGCGTGCCGCCCGAGACCGAGCCCACCATCCGGGGTGTCATCACTCAGATCACGCCCGGGCAGGAGGCCGGCGGGCTCATCCTCGTCGTGTGGCACGACTCGCTCGGCGAACAGTACGAGCTCGACTCCATCTCGGCACGGGTCGAGGAGACGACGGACGTGTTCGACCGTGACGGCAACGCGATCGAGTTCGCCGACCTCGAGGTGCGTGACGTGGTCGACCTCTGGGTCACCGGACCCATCGCGGAGTCCTACCCGCCCCAGGGAGGGGCCGACGCGGTGCGGGTGGTCGGACGGTTCGACGACATCCGTCCGTTGCCGATTCCGCCGGGACTTGTCGCTCCGTGACGCGTTCGCGCCCCGCGTACGGATTCCGTGATGCTGTGACCCTCGACACGAAGCCGGGAGGACGCAAGGCCGATATACCGGCGAGAACGGGCGTCGTGGACGGACCGCGGCGACGGACTCGAGGAGGTGGTCCCGTGGACAAGAAGGCCCCGTTGGCGCTGGTACTCGCGGTCATCGTCGCGCTCATGGCGCCGATGGCCGCGCTTGCCGAAGGAAGCTCGACAGGTGAGGGGGCGGTCGCACCCCCGGCCAAGGAAGCGACCGAGTCCCCGGCGGTCGAGGACCCAGGTGCGAAAGAGGCTGACGAGTGCGTGGATGACGCGGCGTGCGCCGCGAAGGAAGCCGCGAAGGCCGAGCGCAAGGCCGCGAAGGAGGCTGCGCGCGCTGAGCGCAAGGCGGCCAAGGAAGCCGCGAAGGCCGTGCGGAAGGCGGCGAAGGAGGCTGCGCGCGCTGAGCGCAAGGCGGCCAAGGCAGCCGCGAAGGCCGAGCGCAAGGCGGCCAAGCCCGCGCCCGAGGTGACGGCCGCGTCTGAGGAGCAGGCGACGGCTGACGAGACCGCGACCGTGCCGCCGGTCAGCACGGTCGCGACGGAATCGGCCGATCCCACTACGGCGCCCGGCCCGCCTGGGCGCAAGGCAGCCGAAGGCCCCGGCACGCCCACCGGCATCGCGAACGCGCTCTCCCGCATTCTCGCGAACATCGAGCGCGCCGAGGCCCGTGTCGCGAGCGGCGAGCAGAGTGTCGTCCCCGCAGGCCTGCTGGGCGTGGTGGCCAAGTTCATGCGGTGGCTCGGCATCGAGCCTGCGCCCGCACCGGTGGCGGACGCGCCCGTCGTTCCCGATCCTGACAGCGGCTCCGTGGAGGAGACCGGTACCCCGGCGCCCGAGGTGCCTCCTGCCGAGGAGCCGGCAGACTCGGCTCCGGCCGGCGACACTGAGGAGGGACTCGCGGCAGTCTCGCCGTGATGCCGCGGTGTGCGCGGCGCCGCGGGCTTCCCGCGGCCGCGATAGGGCCCCGCGGGGGCCCTATCGCATCTCCCCAGCGGTCACCACGAC
>DASSAH010000185.1:0-4491 GCA_035685585.1 Coriobacteriia bacterium | reverse complement strand
CCGAAGGGCGTGACCGCGTCGTACCGCTGGCTCTGCCGCGGGGTGGAGGCGGCGTTTTGCGCGCTCGGTTTCGATGCCCGCATCACACGGCGTCCTCGCGGCAGCGCTGCGGCATCGGCGTGTTACCTGCACGCCGCTCGGGCCGATCTCTCAGTGGGCACCCGGAAACTGTCCGGAGCGGCGCAGGTCTGGATGGGACACGCAGTGCTGCAGCACGGATCGTTCGTGCTCTCCCGCGACGTAGAACGGGAGGCGACAGCGTTTCGAATGGACGAGGGGGAGCGGGCAGCCTTCGCCGGGACGGTGGTGACGCTGAGTGCGCGGCGCCAGGGTGTCCCGACGCGCCACGAGGTGATTGAGGCCATCAGGCGCGGTTTCGCCCAGGCCCTGGGTATCACCTTCTGCGAGTGTGCGCTCAGCCACGTCGAGACTGAGCGCGCCCGGGAGTTCGCGCGCGCGGCGGCCGATCACACACGGCGCGCCTGAGTGACGCAGCGACCTCGAGCTTGACCGTAGGCTGAGGTATCGGCGAGCGCGACGGAACGGCGCTCGTTTGGTACAATCCGAGTGTCAGGCGCATGGGCCGGATGCCGAACCGAAGGGAGCCGGACGGTGAGCGGCGGCAGCGAGCACGAAGATGTCCTGATCGATCTCGACAACAAGAGCAGCGAGGAGCTTCGCTCGATCCTCGACGAACTCTACGACGAAGAGCAGCGCCTCTCGTACCGGCGCCGGGTGCTCCACGGCAAGATCGACATATTGCGCGCTGAGCTCGTCAGTAGACTGAAGGGGCAGCGCGACGCCGGGGAGGACGTCATCTCCGGCGGCGACGTCGAGAGACTGATCGAGATCCTTGCGAACGATTTGCGTGGCGTCTCTCGGGTGGATGTGACCGAGACTCCCGGCGCCGGTCGCGACGAGTGAACGCAGTCGCGCAGACACCGATACAGGAGGCACGACGAATGGCGACTCTTTCGGAGAGATTACAGCGCTTCATGGACGACCTTGCCACCGACGCGGTCGAGGAGCGTGTGGTGGACTACGTCATCCGTGAGGTTCAGAACGGACGCAGACTCACGGAGGCCCTCAAAGACCCGTACGTGAAGAACCGCCTGAGCGAGGAGAAGCTCGCGAAGGTGCTCGAAACGCCCGAGGTGGTGGCGGCGCTTGAAGCGCAGATCAACGAGTCGTTCCGGAAGCGAGAGTTCGGCTTCGCTGACTGAACGCCGGTCTCATCATCCGCTGAGAGGAGCCGAGCGATGACGTCGTGCCCGTCGTGCGGGACACCACTTGACGACCCGCGGCCCCGCGAGTGCCCGGTCTGTGACGTCTCACTCGGCGGCGGCACGGAGTCGTTCGCTCCCGTTGCTGGGGTCGACGATGAGGAGGTCGGCGCACCGGCCGGCTTCGTCACAGGCCCTGCCCTCGTCATTCGCAAGGGGCCGGGTGCGGGGGAGCGGTTCTTCATTGATCGCCCGAAGCTCATCATCGGCCGCGATCCACAGCACGACATCTTCCTGAACGACGTGACGGTGTCGCGCACGCACGCGGTGCTGGAATCGCGCGCCTCGGACGTGACGGTTGAGGACATGGGCTCGCTCAACGGTACGTACGTCAACGGAGTGCGTGTCGAGCGCGCGGCGCTGCGCGATGGCGACCTCGTGCACATCGGACGGTTCCAGATGCTCTTCGTGAACCGTGAGGAGGCGTAGGGCCATGGCGGACCGCGACTACATGACCATCGGTGAGGTCGTCGAGACCTTACAGCCGGCCTATCCCGATCTCACTATCTCCAAGATACGCTTCCTCGAGGAGGAGGGGTTGATCGCCCCTGACCGCACGGCGGGCGGCTACCGGAAGTTCTCTTCGCACGATCTTGGCAGGGTCGACATGATACTGCGCCTCCAGAAGGAGCACTTTCTGCCGCTCGCGGTCATTCGCGACAAGCTCGCCGACTATGACAAGGGAAAGGTGCCCCCGGAACTGCGGCAGGGCGGCCGCACCGGTCCCGAGCCCGCGGTGCTGCCGTTCGAGGAAGCTGAGCCTGTCGCTTTGGACGACGTGCCGGCGGTCCTGGGGCTGCCTGTGTCGTTCGTCCGCGAACTCGCGGAGTTCTCTCTGGTCGAGATAGCCGATGGCGCGAGCGGCCCAGAACTCGGGCCTTCCGACGTCCGTGTCGCGCACGCGGCGTGGGACCTCCGCAGGTTCGGCATCGAACCGCGCCATCTGCGGATGTACGAGACGTTCGCCGAGCGGGAGGCGACCTTCTTCGGCCAGGCGCTTCTGCCTGCGTTCAGACACCGGACGCCGGAGACCCGCCAGCGGCTGATCGAGACGCTCGCCGAGATCTCTGGACTCACCGCCGACCTGAAGAGCATGCTGCTCCGCAGGGCGTTGGCGCGGGTTTTCGAGGACGTCGCGTAGGGAGCATGGTCCACGACAGCCGACAGGGCACCCTCGATCCATCAGGCGGGAAGGGCGCGACCCCTCCGAGTTTCGCTCACCCCAGCGAGAAGGTCGCCGCCGAGATCTTGGACTTCTACCAGATTCGCTGGGAGTACGAGCCGACCACGTTCCCCATAGAATGGGACGGTGAGGGACGGGTGATCGCCTCGTTCACGCCGGATTTCTACCTTCCGGACTTCGACCTGTACATCGAACTCACGACGATGAACCAGAAGCTCGTCACGAAGAAGAACCGTAAGGTCAAGCGGCTCAGAGAGCTCTACCCGGAGTTGAACGTGAAGGTCTTCTACCAGAAGGACTTCCGGATGCTCCTCGCGAGATTCGGAATCTCGGCTGCCGAGCGGCCGCTCTCGGCCGGAGGCGGCCTGGAGGCCGGGCCGGTGGCCGAGGACAGGCGGTGAACCGCGCGTACGCCGGCGAGGAAGTCGTCGACCGCATCCTGTTTGACGCGGACATGATCGCCACGCGCGTCACGGAGCTGGGAAGCGCCATCACCCGAGAGCACGCGGGGCACGATGTGCGACTCGTAACCGTCTTGCGCGGCGGACTCTTCTTCCTGAGCGATCTCTGCCGCCGGATCGAACTCGGTCTCTCCCTGGACTTCATGGCGATATCGGCGTACGCGGGTGGCGGCGGGGGATCGGTGCGCATCACGAAGGACCTCGACGACCCGATCGAGGGCGTGCACGTCATCGTCTGCGAGGACATCATCGACACGGGGTTGACCCTGAACTACGTCCTGTCGGTTCTGCGTCAGCGCGCTCCCGCCTCGCTTGAGGTATGCGCGCTGCTCGACAAGGATGCGCGGCGCATCGTCGACCTCCCGATCGCGTACCGAGGGTTCGCCGTACCCGACTGCTTCCTTGTCGGATACGGTCTCGACGTCAACTCCCGGTTGAGGAACCTGCCCTACGTCGCGACAGTGCGCGAGACGTTCGCTGGTGATCCCGCATCTCTGGCCGCTCGCGCGGGATAGTCGTATCCTGTGCTCGGCGTTCCCCTCGACCTGGAGGCATGATGAATCTCGAGAGCTACATCCGCGACATCCCCGACTTCCCCAAGGAAGGCATCGTCTTCAAGGACATCACCCCGTTGCTTGCGAGCCCAGAGGGATTCCGGGAGGCGATCGAGGTCATCGCCACGCAGTTCGCCGCCGATGGGGTGACGAAGGTGCTCGGCGCGGAAGCTCGCGGCTTCATCTTCGGAGGCGCGCTCGCGTACAGGCTCGGCGCGGGTTTTGTGCCCGCCCGCAAACCGGGAAAGCTTCCCTGGGAGACGACGCGGGCCGAGTACTCGCTGGAATACGGTACCGACTCGTTGGAGATGCACCTTGACGCCATCGGTGAGGGCGATGTCGTGCTCATCGTCGACGACGTGCTCGCGACAGGCGGCACCGCAGCCGCGAAGGCCGAGCTCGCCGCGAGTACCGGCGCCCGCGTCGCGGGAATGGCGTTCCTCATCGAACTCGACTTCCTGCATGGGCGAGAGCGTCTCGGCGAGGCGAAGATCGTCTCGTTGATCCACGTCTCCTGACACGGCGGGCCGTCTGCGATGGCGTCCTGTCACGGCCGCACGCGAGTGCAGAGCCCTGTCGCGTGCTACCATAGGATCACGGTTTCGGTCCGAACGGCCGATATCCACTGGTACCGGTGGAGCCTCACCTGAAGTCATGATGCAGCAGGAGGTCCCGTGCGGACTACCGCCTCAAGGACCTGCAGGATCGTCGTAGCGGCCGCGCTGCTCGCGGGTCTGTTCGCTCACGTGCCGAGCGCTCTTGCGACGCCGTCGACACCGGAGATCGAGGCCACGCGCGCGGAAGCTGAGGCCGCGCGAGCGCGCCTGCAGGACCTTGCCGATCAAGCCGAGCTTGCGCGCGAGGAGCTGCTGGAAGCGGCCGAGCGGCTCGAGAGCACTCGAGCGGAAGTGGCCGTGACCCGCCAGCGTCTCGAAGCCGCACGGCGTGCGAGGGCCAGCGCCGAAGACGCGCTCGCCGACCGCGTCGCCGGCATCTACCGGACCGGAGGC
>DASSAH010000184.1:0-4432 GCA_035685585.1 Coriobacteriia bacterium | reverse complement strand
CGGACGCGAAGGTCATCAGGAAGAACCTCGGCATCGGATAGCCGACGCTTCTAGTCAGTAGGGAGTTGATTCACCATGCCTCGAGTCAAACGGGCGGTCACCGCCAAGAAGAAGCGCCGGACGATGCTCGCGAAGGCGAAGGGGTACTACGGCAACAAGAGCCGCAGCTATCGCGCGGCAAAGGAGCAGGTCCAGCACTCGCTGCAGTACGCCTACCGTGACCGGCGCAACAAGAAGCGGGAGATCCGGCGTCTGTGGATCGCGCGCATCAACGCCGGTGCCCGCATGAACGGGATGTCGTACTCGACATTCATGAGCGGCTTGAAGAAAGCCGGCGTCGGACTCGACCGCAAGATTCTGGCCGACATGGCTGTGCATGACCCCGCGGCCTTCGCCAAGCTCGTCGAGGTCTCGAAGGAGAAGGTCGCCGTCTAGCGGCCGGTGTCGCGCGCTCTTGTGGAAACGCCGCCGTGAGGCGGCGTTTCGCGTTTCCGCTGATGCGACGCAGACGGTCACATCCCGGCAAGACCGTGTTCACACCGGCGGGGTAGCGTGGGTCGTGCGGGCGCTGAAGTGAGCCCGCGACACCAGTCGATGGCCTCCCCTCGGCCGGTCAGAAGAGGGGAGTCATCATGAAACGAGCGGTTCTGTTGACGTGTGCCTTGGCGCTGGCGGGGAGTGTGGGCTTCGCGACGGCGTACTTCACCGCGCAGGTCTCGGTTCCCGACAACGTCATCCGGGCAGGGACGGTCGCGGTCACCGCAGCGCCCGTGTCCGAGGCGATCTCGATGGAAAACCTCGCACCGGGCCAGAGTCAGAGCAGGGTCCTCACCGTCACGAACACCGGGTCCTTGCCGGTGGACGTCTCGGTGACCGAGGCCAGGCGGGCCGGCATCACAGAGTTCTACCAGGCGCTCCGGTGTTCCGCCAGCTCCGGTGGTCAGGCCCTCTACGACGGCGCGCTCTCCGGCATGGCGACAGCGCCCGTGCGTCTCGCGCCCGGGCAGAGCGCCGAGATCGAATTCGCGGTCCTCATCCCCGCCGAGGCGGGGAACAGCCTCATCGGCGACTACGTCCGGCTGACGCTGTACGTGAACGCCTCGCAAGTGCTGTGACGGGCACCGCTGCGAGACTGTGCGGCGTGGCTCTCGCGGCCGCCGCGGTTGCACTCGCGCTGATGACGCACGGAATCGTCGTTGTCACGGGGGGTTCGATGGAGCCGGCGCTGTCCCCGGGCGATGTGTGCGTCTATCGGAGAGCGCGGACAGTGCTGCCGGGTTCGGTGGTCGTGTTCGAGCGAGCGGGTGGCCGAGGTCTCGTCGTACACCGGGCGCTGTGGGCAGGTCCGAGAGGAGAGCTGCGCACGCGGGGAGACGCCAACAGCGTCCAAGACCCGAGCGTCGTGCAGGCGGCGGACGTGCGCGGGCCGGTCGTGCTCACCATTCGGGTGGGCGACCTCCGGGGACGCTGAGGTGAGCTGGTATGTTACACTCCACAGCCAATCGCACACTGAGGCCATGACGGAGAAGAGTCGGCGCACAGCGCTCCACCGCCAGGAAGGGATTCCGTGCCGACTGAGAGAATCCCGGTGGAGGGCGCCGGCGGTTCGCTCCTGAGCCGCGACCTGAACGCGCCATGGGCGCCGGTAGGGAAGCCGGATCCCCCGATACCGGGACCGCGAGGCTGAGAGGTTTCGCACGCCGCCGGGAGCGTTGTCCCGGGGCGGTGAGCGGGTCCGGTCCAGCCGGGCCAATCGAGGTGGTACCGCGGGAGCCGACTCCCGTCCTCGGGGTCAATGAGACTCGGGGCGGGAGCGGCTTCCTTTTTTGTGCGAGCATAGCGTGTGACCGACGCGGGAAAGGCGCATATGGGCATCCTCGACGAACTGGACGCACTGAAGGCGGCGGCGCTGGAGCGCATCGACAGCGCGTCCGATCTCGGGGCGCTCAACGCGGTGCGAGTCGAAGTCCTCGGCAAGAAGGGCACGCTCACCGGCGTGCTGCGTGGACTGGGTTCGTTACCGTCTGAGGAGCGTCCGGCGGCCGGCAAGGTCTCCAACGAGGTCCGGACGGCGATCGAGCAGGCGTTGGAGGCGCGCTGGTCCACGCTCGCCGACGCCGAGCTCGCGGCTCGTGTCGCGGCCGGCGCGGTGGACGTCACCCTGCCGGGCCGCAGGCGGCTCCCGGGGCGCCAGCACCTCATCAGCCAGATCGTCGACGAGGTCGTCGACATCTTCCTCGGACTGGGCTACCAGGTGGCCGAAGGACCCGAGGTCGAGCTCGACTACTACAACTTCACCGCGCTCAACCACCCTCCGACCCACCCGGCACGCTCGGCCACGGACACGTTCTACGTCCGCGACCGGTCCGCTGCCGCCGCACCGGGAGTCGAGGGCGCGCCGAGCGAGGCTCTCCTGCGGACCCACACGAGCCCGATGCAGATCCGTGTCATGGAGGCGCAGGAGCCGCCGGTCTACGTGATCGTTCCAGGCCGCGTATACCGGCGCGACATCGCCGATCCGAGCCATCTGCCCCAGTTCCATCAGGTCGAAGGACTTGTCGTCGATGAGGGCATCACGTTCGGTGACCTGAAAGGCACGCTCGACCACGTGTGCAAGGAGCTCTTCGGCCACGACCGCGTCACCCGGTTCCGGCCGCACTTCTTCCCGTTCACCGAGCCGAGCGCCGAGGTCGATGTCTCCTGCGGCATCTGCGAGGGTGGTGGCTGCCGCTTCTGCTCGTACACCGGGTGGCAGGAGATCTTGGGGTGCGGGATGGTCGACCCCAACGTCTTCGGCTACGTCGGCATCGACCCCGAGCGCTACACGGGATTCGCGTTCGGGATGGGAGTGGAGCGCATTGCCGCGCTGCGGCACGGAGTCCCCGACCTGCGGATGCTCGTCGAGGGCGACATGCGTTTCCTGAGGCAGTTCTAGGTGGCGATCACACCGCGCGTGCACCGCGACAGGAAAGGGCGAGGCTGAGATGCGCGTCTCGATGAAGTGGCTGAAGGAGCTCGTCGATCCCGGCCTCACGATCCCGGAGCTCGTCGAGCGGCTCGAGATGACGGGGACGGCGGTCGAGTCGGTCCGTGCCACCGGCGAGCGCTACGAAGGCGTCGTGGTCGGCTCGGTGCTCAGCAAGGAGCCCCATCCCGATGCCGAGCAGCTGACCTACTGCTCGGTCGACGTCGGCGCGGCCGAGCCGCTGCGGATCGTGTGCGGGGCGACGAACTTCGAGGCGGGCGATCGAGTGCCCGTGGCGTGCGTCGGCGCCACGCTGTCAGGCGGCGTAACGATCAAGAGGGCAAAACTTCGCGGCGCGGTGAGCGAGGGGATGATGTGCTCGTCGTCCGAGCTCGGACTCGGCGGCGACGCGTCGGGAATCCTCGTGCTGCCGCCCGACGCGCCGGTCGGCACGCCGTTCGGTGACTACCTGGGCCGGTCTGACACGGTTCTCGAACTCGAGGTCACGCCGAACCGTCCGGACTGTCTCTCGATGGCGGGTGTGGCACGTGAGGTCGGAGCGATCACGGGCAGCCGGGCCGTCGTGCCCGCGTCGACGCCGAGCGAGTCAGGCGAGGCGGCTCGCGACTCGGTCGCCATCACGATCGCCGACCGCGACCTGTGCGTGCGCTATGCCGCGCGGCTCATCCGAACCGTCCGAATAGGTCCGTCTCCCGCGTGGCTCGCCGAGCGCGTGACCGCCGCTGGTGCTCGTCCCGTCAACAACATCGTTGACGTCACCAACTACGTGATGTTCGAGCTCGGCCAGCCGCTACATGCGTTCGATGCGTCGGAGCTCGCGCGGCGCGACGGGACGGTGGCCATCACGGTGCGCCGAGCGAAGGCGGGGGAGCGGCTGACCACGCTCGATGGGCAGGAGCGGCAGCTCGACGGCGCGATGCTCGTCATCGCGGACGACAGCGGTCCGGTCGCGCTTGCGGGCGTGATGGGCGGGGCGGACACCGAAGTGTCCCCGGAGACGGTGGACATCCTGCTCGAATCGGCGTGCTTCGAGCCACGCTCGGTGAGCCGGACGAGCCGCTCGCTCGGGCTGATCTCGGAGTCCTCGACCCGCTTCGAGCGAGGGGTTGACCCCGACGGATGCGCGCGCGCCATCGACCGTGCCGCCGCCCTCATCGCCGAGGTCGCCGCCGGGAGCGTGGCCCCGGGCATCATCGACGTCTACCCTGAGCCCGTGGCCCCGCACCGGCTCGAACTCAGGACCGAACGCCTGAACGCCGTGCTCGGGACGGAGATCGGCAGCATCGAGGCGCGGGCCATCCTCGAGGCCCTCGGCCTGAGGGTCGAGGAAGATGACGGCGGGGGGGCGTTGCTCGTCACCGTCCCGACGTTCAGGCCCGACCTCGAACGGGAGATCGACCTGGTCGAGGAGGTCGCCCGGGTCTGGGGGATGGAGCGGGTCCCGAT
>DASSAH010000183.1:0-6227 GCA_035685585.1 Coriobacteriia bacterium | reverse complement strand
CGGCGGAATCTCGATCACCGTCGTCGCGAACGGCTGGAGCTTCTGCGCGATGCCGAGCTGGGGAACCCAGAGTTCGTCCGAGCAGACGCTGTCTTCCTGCCGGTCCACGATCAGACGAACGGGCTGGTCAGCCGGGATTGTGACGACTTCAGGCACGTAGCGCACGTTCGCGATGGTGAGCGAAACCTCCACCACCCCGTCGGCTCCCGTCTGGAACTCGCCGACTTGTGCGGCCGGAGCGCCGGTGACCGCCTGCTGGATAGACGCCAGAGTGACCGGTGAGCCTACGAGCATGGCGCCACGGTTCATCATCACGACGCCGAGGATGATGATGATGACGGCCGCCACGATCATCATCCGCTCTCTGAACCGGGCGGTGAGCAGCCCCGACGCGGTGCCGAACGCCAGCATGAGCGGCGCGGTCCCCAGCCCGAAGCCGAGCATCACCGTGGCCCCTTGGACCGGTGACCCGGCTCCGGCAGCGGCGAGTTGCGCCGCCTGCAGGGGTCCGCATGGCATGAGACCCGTGAGCAGGCCGAACGTCAGTGGTGTCGCTATGCTGACGCGGCCCTCTGACGCGTGCGCGTTCGCCTTGCGCCGCGTCTCCGACAACGCTTTGACCAGGAACGCCGGCGGCTTCAGCGTCAGGCGCTTGAGCCACGGGACCCGCCCGGTCATGTTAAGGCCGAGCAGCACCATGAACGCACCGGCCGCCACCATGACCCATCCCCGGACACCGCCTATGTCGAACGCGGCGCCGATGGCTCCAAGAGCCAGGCCGACAGCCATGTAACTTGCGATCTTCGCGGTCTGGTACGCAAGGTGCGGTGTGAACCGCTGTACGAGCGAGCCTCCGTCGGCGCCTTTGACCGCATAGGAGAGCACGAGCATCCCGCACATCGCCACGCAGTGAACACTGGTGACGAGCCCCACGCCCAGCCATGGAAGGAACAGATCCACCCTCGCTCCTCGCATTCGTGGACACGGAATGACAGCCGCCCGCATCTGGCGAGCGGCGTGCGAGGAGGTGTCAGATGCGTATTCGCACTCCGAGTGGATCGTACTCCGGATTCGAGTGCGCCTCCATCGTGACTCGAGGCAGGCACGAAACGTCCGCCGGAACCGGAGGTAGGCTCACCGCGATCGTCGCCACGGCGGGCGCCTGCGGAGTCGGAAGTCCGTCCGGGGTGTCATCGACCATCATGTAGTCCTGACACGCATGGTCGATCATCCCGGCCAGGCCCATGATGGAGTTGCACGAAGGCATCGTGCACGCCGGAGCAAGAGCGAACACCAGCGCGACGGCGAGAATCGCCGGCCCGATGATCAGCACTGTCTTGTTGCGGTACAACACTCGGCCCCCAGAGAGTCCACTGGCATGCCTCGCATCCAGCTGCAAACCATGTGCCAGCAACGGCGATATATCGTGCGGGCACCGAAGGAGCCGCTCTTCCGAGCGGCTCCCGCAGTGTCGCCATCTTTGTTCGCCTATCTCGCAGATCTCCGAAGCGCTGCACCCGCGGCGGCCGCGGCGGCAGCTCCCAGCAGCGCGAGCTCCGACCCGCCCGTGAACGGGAGGACCGGCTCTTCCTCTTCCTCAGTGAAGGGGAGGAACGGCTCTTCCGTAGTCTCGGGAGTTTCGGGAGCCTCAGGGCTCACCGGCACCTCCGGGTTCACCGGCTCTTCAGGATCGAGCGGGACCTCGGGGTCGACCGGGACCTCAGGATCGACGGGCTCTTCAGGATCGACGGGCTCTTCCGGATCGACGGGCTCTTCCGGATCGACCGGCTCCTCAGGATCCACCGGCTCCTCAGGGTCGCCCGGCACCTCAGGATCGCCCGGCACCTCAGGATCGCCCGGCACCTCAGGGTCGACTGGGACTTCAGGGTCGACTGGCACCTCGGGATCGTTCAGCGCGACGTGGCTCAGCACCAATTTGCCGTCCTCGGAGTTCACCAAGACGTAGGCGCTCACAATCACGTCGTGAGTCGGCGTGCCGACGTAGAGGTGCTGGGTGCGTCCGGCGCCTACCGAATTCCCAGTCGCGGTCTTCAGGCCCGCATTCTGGAACGTGACGTACAGCGTTCCGGCGGTGGCGCCGTCATCGAGCTGGTTGAGGACGAAATGCCATACGACGGGATCGGTGAGACCCCCGTCGTCGTCCTCGGCGTTGAACGTGCTGCTGTCCGCTCCGACGTGGGGCCCGTGCAGCGGAATGCCGCCGTTGCCCATGGCCGGCGCCGACAGGAGCATGACTACCGCGAGAACAAGACCCACAATGGCGAGCTTTCTCAGGCGCGAAATCAGCCCGAACGCCGTGACGTTCATCGCTGCTCGCCTCCCCTCCGATACACCCTATGGGGTATTTTCCTTCCGAGCAGCATATTCCCGGACTACGCTTCGGCTAATCACTATTGCTCGTACTAGCGAAGCACCCGATCCGCTACTGGCCGCCCCGAACGGCGCGGCATCCCAACCCCGCTGCCCCGCTACCGGGCGGAGCGTTCGTCTGCCCCCTCGAACGTGAGGGCCACCGAGTTGATGCAGTAGCGCAGGCCGGTCGGCGGCGGGCCATCGGTAAACACATGGCCGAGATGCCCGTCGCATGACGCGCAACGCACCTCGGTCCGGACCATCGAGAATGAGCGGTCGATGACCTCGACGAGAGCCTCCGCGGACAGGGGGCGCGTGAACGACGGCCAACCGCACCCTGAATGGAACTTGTCGGCCGAGGAGAAGAGCGCGGCCGCGCACCCGGCGCACCGATACGTACCGTCAGCCTCAAGGTCGGTGTACGTTCCCGAGAACGCCGGCTCGGTGCCCGCACGCCGCAACACGCGGAACTGCTCGGGGGTCAGGAGCGTGCGCCACTCGTCGTCCGTGCGTACCACCCTGTTCGGCATATCCGCCTCCTCGGCCTGACTCACGCTCCGAGTTCGTCCGCAAGCTGCTCCAAGAACAGCCCGACGTCGGTCACGACTCCGATCGTCTGCCATGAACCGCGATCCGCGAGCTTCGTCACCACTGCCGGGTTGATGTCGACGCACACCGTCTGGGTCGACGCAGGCAACATGTTGCCGGTCGCGATCGAGTGCAGCATGGTCGAGAGCATCACACACGCACCGGCATGGCGGCAGTACGCGCGCATCGCTCGCTGCGCCTCCATCACGTCGGTGATCACCTCGGGAAGCGGCCCATCATCACGCACCGAGCCGGCGAGCACGAACGGCGTGCCCGTGGCGATGAGCGTGTGCATGAGCCCTCCCGTCAGCTCTCCGGCCTCGACCGCCGCCGCGATGGAGCCGTGGGCCCGGATGCGATTGATGGCGCGCAGATGATGCTCGTGCCCACCCACGGCCGCAACACCGTCCGCAAGCGACACGCCGAGCGACGTGCCGTACAGAGCCGACTCGATGTCGTGGACCGCGACCGCGTTCCCTCCGAAGAGCACGCTCACGTATCCCGCGCGCACCAACCGGGAGAGCTCGTCACCGGCTCCGGTGTGGACGACCGCCGGCCCTACGACCGCGATGATCACGCGGCCCGCATCGCGCGTCTCACGCAATATGTCGGCGATGACTTTCACCACCTGCGCCTTCGGCTTCTCCGACGAAACCGCGGACGTCATGAACTCGAACGTCTGTTTCGCGCGCGGACGCTCCTGTGGACGGACGCGTACGCCATGATGCCCGACGACGAACAAGTCGCCCGAGCGGGCGTCGGCCATCGGGACCGTCCATGCGTGACCGCCCACGCGATCGACGCGAATCCCGAGATCCATCTCGGTGCCATCCACCCGGACCCAACGCCCGTCGATCCGCACCGCGGTCTCCAGGTTGGTCGTCGAGTAGAACCCCTCGGGCAGGACGCCGTCGGCCGGCGCGGGCTCGAACGCGGCATCGGAGGGGTCGACCGGCACCGCGCCGTGCTCCTGCACCGCCGCGAGCAGTGCATCGACGTGACCCTCGTCCCGGCCCCGAACGCGGAGGACGGCGCGAGACACGTCCTCGTTCGTCCGGCCGACCTCGAACTCCAGCGTCTCGAACTCACCGCCGAGCGACACGATATCGTCCATGATGGCGGACATGATCCCCGAGTCGATGAGGTGCCCCTCGATCCGGATGTCCTCATACGGGCCGTGGGACATCGGCGCGCCTCCCCCTACGTGTGCGAATCGCGCACGGACGGCGCATCGGCGCACGCCGCCCCGTCGCCGAACAACAGCGCGCGCTCGGCCTCGGGCAGTGCGTCGCGCGCCTGGTCGCGCACGCTGTTCACCCCGATGAAGAACTGACGCATCATCGCGAGCAGCAGGTACCGTCCTCTCGCGGAGAGCGTCAGGCGTTCGGGGTCGTCGGTCGCAAACGCCCTGTTTGCTCGCATGAACGCCATCTCGACCGGCAGGCCTCGTCCGAGGGAGATGCCGAAATCCCGTTCGAACGCGCGCTTGTCGAGCTCAAGCCCGAACAGCTCCATCAGGAAGCGGTAGCGCATGCGGTCGCCGAGGCTGAACATCCGCCTCCCGACCACCGGAGCGTCGCCCGATC
Source organism: Coriobacteriia bacterium (assembly GCA_035685585.1). GTDB lineage: Bacteria > Actinomycetota > Coriobacteriia > Anaerosomatales > SLCP01 > DASSAH01. The sequence goes on along the minus strand of DASSAH010000183.1, from coordinate 1,680 downwards.
CGACCCGCCGCGCATACTCGGCAAGCGAGAACGTGTTCGCGTAGAGCGATCCGCCGAGAAACGAGAATGCGCCCGAGCCGATGCCCACGTACTCCTCGTAGTCGACGATGTACTCGTCGATCATCCCGCCCCCCAGGCGTGAGAACGTCCAGGCCGTCGCCGGCTGGAACGAGGCGGAAAGCGCGTCTGTGAGCATGCGGTAGAAGCGGTGTTCGCGCCGGTAGGAGACGCTGCCGATCGCCCGTTTGAGTGAACTCGCGACCGCGGGCGAGACCATGAGCGGGTAGAAGGTCGTCTGGTTCGCACCGCTCGCGCTCACCTTCTCCACGTCGGTCAGCAACATCTGCTCGGTCTGAGACGGGAAGTTGAAGATCATGTCGATGTTCAGGGAGTGGAAACGGTCGCCGACCGACTGGATGCGCTCGAAGATCTCGGCTGCCGAGCCGTACTTGTCATAGCGGTCCATCTGCTTGAGCAGACTGTCGTCGAACGACTGGACGCCGACGCTCAGACGGTCGACTCGGCCAGCGATACGGTCGAGCACGTCCGGGACGAGGTGGTCGGGGTTCGTCTCGCTCGAGACCTCGCGGATGGGGAAGAGCGAGCGCGCCAGGTCGATCGTCTCGCAGAGCTCGTCGACGATCACCGTCGGAGTCCCGCCGCCCACGTAGAGCGACGTGCACTGATAGCCCTCGGCGGCGACCATCCGCATCTCGTCTCGCAGCCGCGCGAAGTACTCGACGGCTCGCGTCCTCTCGAAGGGGAAGCGGTTGAACGAGCAGTACGGACAGAGTCGCACGCAGAACGGCACATGGGCGTAGAGGAGGTACTCGCGATCCGCGTCCGGAGCCGGAGGCCTCGGTGCGGCGTACGCCTCAAGCCGAAACGATCGGTCGCCCGCGCGACGCATGACCGCGCTCAGTAGCCGCTCCGCCAGCATCCTACACCTGCCAGGCCGAGCGGCCGCGCTGTGCGCGAGCACCGATGTCGGAGCGGTAGAACATCCCCTCGAAGGAGATGCGGGCGACACCCTCGTACGCCCGGCGGCGCGCGCTGTCGAAGTCCGAGCCGAGCGCGGTGACGTTCAGCACGCGCCCGCCGTCGGTGACGAGCACGCCCTCCCGAGTCAGACGCGTGCCGGCATGGAACACGGTGACGCCGGGCACCTCCTCGGCCTCCCGTATGCCGAGAATGGGCATGTCGACGTCGTAGTCGCCCGGGTATCCGCCGCTCGCGAGCACGACCGATACCGCCCACCCGTCACGCCATGAGAGATCGACCTCGGCGAGACGGCACTCGGCAGTCGCCATCATCGCTTCGGCGAGGTCGGACCCGAGCAACGGGAGGACGACCTGCGCCTCTGGGTCGCCGAACCGCGCGTTGAACTCGAGGACCTTCGGCCCGCGCGCGGTCAGGATGAAGCCGCCGTAGAGCACGCCCCGGTAGTCGATCTCCTCCTCGGCCAGCGCCGCGACGGCCCGGCGCATGATGGAGAGCATCTCCTCGTGCTCGGCGGCGGTGATGATGGGGACGGGCGAGTAGACTCCCATGCCGCCGGTGTTCGGACCCTGGTCGTCCTCGTACGCGCGCTTGTGGTCCTGAGCGGGCAGCAGGGGGAGGACCGTGCGGCCGTCGGTCAGTACGAGCAGCGAACACTCCGGTCCCGTCAGGTACTCCTCG
>DASSAH010000182.1:0-4038 GCA_035685585.1 Coriobacteriia bacterium | reverse complement strand
CGAGGCGGTACGAGTGAACGAAGTAGAACGCGCTCCCTTCCTCGATGCCGTCGAAGAGCGGGCTCATCCTCGGGTACGAGACCGTGTTCCACCCGATGTGCGGGACCTTCACGCCTGCGGGCAGCCGCTCGCAGCGCCCGGGTACGACACCGAGCCCCTCCCACTCGCCGTCCTCAGACCCCGTGTCGGCGAGCAGCTGCATGCCAAGACAGATGCCGAGGAACGGCGCGCCCGTGGCGATCCGCTCGCGCACGACGTCCCACAGGCCGAGGTCACGCAGGTTGCGGGCCGCGTCGCGAAACGCGCCTACTCCGGGCAGGACGACAGCCGCGGCCTCCCGGACGTCGGCGGGATCGTCGGTCACGAGCACACCGTCGACGCCGGCATGCTCGAACCCCTTCTGGACGCTGCGAAGGTTCCCCATGCGGTAGTCGATGAGAGCGATGCGAGCGCTCACAGGGCTCCCTTGGTGGACGGCACGCCGCTCACGCGTCCGTCGATGGCCACGGCGTCGGCGAGCGCACGGGCGAGCGCCTTGAACGCGGCTTCCACTATGTGATGCGCGTTCTCGCCGGCGAGCTTGCGCACGTGCACCGTCATGCGCGCGTTCTGCGCGAACGCCGCCATGAACTCGCGCGCGAGCGAGGTCTCGAACGTCCCGATGAACTCGATCGGCAGCTCGACGTCGTAGACGAGTCCGCCTCGGCCTGACACGTCGATCGCGGCGAGCACGAGCGCTTCGTCCATGGGCACGACAGCCGAGCCATACCGCCTGATGCCCGCCTTGTCGCCGAGCGCGTCCGCCACCGCGCTGCCCAGACAGATGCCGACGTCTTCGACGGTGTGGTGTGCGTCGACCTCCAGGTCCCCGACGGCCTCGACCCGCAGCGTCATGAGCCCGTGGCGACCGAACGCATCGAGCATGTGGTCGAAGAAGGGTATTCCCGTGGATACCACCGCCTCGGCGGGCGCATCGAGGTCGCACGCGACTTCGATGCGGGTCTCACGGGTTGTGCGCTCCACGTTCGCCGACCGCGTCATCAGTACCCCAACTCCCCTGCTGTCCCGTGACGGGCCCGGGCCTGACCAGGGCCCAGGATCCGCGTCGCCCGCCGGTGTGACATGACATCTCCAACCGCGTTCAGGAACCGCGTGTTCTCCTCGTCGGTACCGACCGTCACCCGCAGGCAGTCCTCGAGTCCCGGCACGCGGGAGAAGTCGCGGATGAGCACCGAGTGGTTGTGCAGCAAGTCGCGCCAGAGCGACGCGGCGTGCTCGAGCCTGAAGAGCACGAAGTTCGCCTCCGACGGGAAGACCGTGACCCCCTCGATGGAGGACAGGCCGTGCATGAGGGAGTCGCGTCCGCGCATGATGTCGCGGATCGCCTGCTGGAAGACGACACGCTCGCGGAAGACAGTCGCCGCGACCCACTGCGCGAACGAGTCCACCGAGTAGGGCTGGCGCACCTTCGTGAGCTCCCGGACGACGTCCTCATGCCCGAGCAGATAGCCGACACGCAGACCCGCGAGCGAAAAGGCTTTGCTGAACGTCCGCAATATGACGAGGTTCGGACGTCGCTCCATGTGCGGGCGCATCGTGTGCCTGCTGAACTCGAAGTACGCCTCGTCGACGAGGACGAGCGCGTCGGTCGCGTCGAGGATGTCGATGAGCAGCGTCTCCGACGTCAACGTTCCCGTCGGGTTGTTGGGGTGCGAGATCATCACGATGTCGATGCCGCCCTTGGCAAGACAGGCGAGCACCGCGTCGCCGTCCAGCTCGAAGCCGGGTCCGCGCGGCACCTGCACGAGCGTGGTTCCTGTGACCTGAGCGTCGATTGCGTACATCGCGAACGTGGGCGGGCAGTCCAGCAGCGCCCGGCCGGGACCGCCCCACGCCAGCAGCAGGTCGAAGATGATCTCGTCCCCACCGTTGCCGATGAGCACGTGGTGGGGCTCCAGCCCGTTGGCCTCAGCGATGAGCTCGCGAAGACGGCTCGCCATCGGATCCGGGTAGCGGTTGAAGCGGAACTCCTTGAGACGTCCCGCAATCCGTTCGACGATCTCGCCGGGCAGGTTCGCCGGGTGCTCGTTCGCCGCGAGCATGACCTCGGCGCGGATGTCCTTAGCGTCGTAGGGGACCAGTGCCTCGAGCTCTGCCCTGGGCGGCCGAACGCCGTCCACCCTACTCCTCCTCCCGCGGGAACGACATCGCCTCGAGTCGCAGCGAGACCGCGCGCGCATGGGCGTCGAGCCCCTCCGCCTCAGCGATGCGCACGGCGGCGGGACCGTCGATCTCGAGCGCCTCGAACGAGTACGAGATGACCGAGGACTTCTTCACGAAGTCGTCCACCGAGAGCGGGCTTGAGAAGCGCGCGGTGCCGCCCGTGGGCAGCACGTGGTTCGGCCCGGCGACGTAGTCGCCGATGCTTTCCGGCGTGAAGTGGCCGACGAAGATCGCGCCGGCGTTTCGCACGAAGCCGAGGACATCGAACGGCTCGGCCATCTGGATCTCGAGGTGCTCGGGGGCGATCAGATCGACGGCGTCGAGCGCGGTGCCGAGATCGGGACAGATCACGACGAGCCCGTTGTCGATGAGCGAACGTCTGATGACGTCGGCACGCGGGGCCTCGGCAAGCAGGATCGCGAGCGCTTCGTCGACCTGGTCGGGGAGGTCGGGGTCGACCGTGACGACGTACGTGGCCGCCCGCGGGTCGTGCTCGGCCTGGGCCATCAGGTCGATTGCGACGAACGCCGGGATCGCGGTGGAGTCCGCAAGCACGCAGACCTCGCTCGGACCCGCGAGCATGTCGATGCCCACGTGCCCCATCACGAGCTTCTTCGCCGCGGTGACGTACGCGTTGCCCGGCCCGACGATCTTGTCCACCGCCCTCACGCTCTCGGTCCCGTACGCGAGCACGGCGACCGCCTGGGCTCCGCCGATCCGGTAGACCTCCTCGACACCGGCGATGGCGGCGGCGGCGAGGGTGTACGGGCTCACGGACCCGTCGGCGGCCGGCGGGACCACCATCGCAATCTCGTCGACCCCGGCGATCCGCGCGGGAATCGCGTTCATGAGCACGCTCGAGGGGTAGTGCGCCCGGCCTCCGGGCACGTAGATGCCCACACGCGCGATCGGCGTGACCCGCTGGCCGAGAAAGACGCCACCCTCGGCGGTGAACCAGGACTGCGTCACCTGGCGTTGATGGAAGTCAGCGATCGCCCCGGCGGCCGAGTGCATGGCGTCGGTGAACTCCGGGTCGACGGAGTGCAGGGCGCTCTCGATCTCGGCGAGCGGGACGCGGAACTCGGTCAGCGTCGCCTTGTCCAACGACGCGGTGTACTCGCGAACAGCGGCGTCACCGCGGGAACGCACCTCCTCGATGATCCGCGCGGCCACACCGATGACCTCGGCGTCAAGCCCGCCTCCACGGGAGACGAGTCCATCCGTCAGGCGCTCGCCTGAGCTGAGCACGACACGACGCATCATGCGAACACGACCTCTCTCCGGCCGACTGCCCTGTACGCCCATTCTAGCGGTGCGCGGCGCATCACGACGACGCGGCCGTGCCGACGGCGAGCCGCTGGGCAAGATCCGTGACACGCGCGCTCATGGTCCGCAGACTCGCCGGGTTGGCCACGAACCGGGCGGTCGACGCGAGCACCTCGTCCACGACGCGCAGCCGGTTCTCGCGAAGGGTCGCCCCTGTCGCGGTGATGTCCACGATCTGGTCCGCCAATCCGATGAGCGGCGCGATCTCCACGTTGCCGTGCAACTTGACCACCTCGACCTGCACGCCTTTCGCGCCGAAGTAGCGCTCGGTGATGCGCGGGTACTTGGTCGCCACCCGGACAACACTCACATGGCGGTAGTACTCGGCGACACGCGCACGGGCGTCGTCGGGCTCCGCGACCACGAACCTGCATGCGCCGAATCCCAAGTCGACCATTTCTGCAACCTCGAGATCGGCCTCGAGCAGGACGTCCTTGCCCGCGATGGCCGCGTCCACCGCGCCGTACGCGACGTACGCGGGGATGTCGG
>DASSAH010000181.1:0-1761 GCA_035685585.1 Coriobacteriia bacterium | reverse complement strand
GATCCGCCCCCCGCCGCGAGGACGGCTTTCAGATCGACCCCTTCACGCTCCAGGACCGTATTCGCGCAGTAGTACCCGCTGGCGGCGACTCCCGCCACGCCGAAGCCGGGGAACACCCACTGCCCGGCGAAGTAGAGCCCGCGGATCGGCGTGGTCTGCGGGAGGAACCGCCCGTATTCTCCCGCGCGACAGTGGAACCCCATGAACGATCCCTCGGCATTGCCGGTGTAGCGCTCGAGGGTGAGCGGCGTCGCCGCGACGGAGAACCTGATCGCCTCGCGGAACCCCTTCGGGAGGCGCCGGTCGAATCGATCGATGAAGGTGCGAGCCGCTTTTTCCTTCAGTGCCGTGTAGTCTCGACCGCGTTCCCCGTTCGGGCCGCTCGCCCACCGATCGGCATATTCGTGGCCGAGGCATGCCATGATGAAAGCCGGACGCACGGCGCCACCGTCGTAATCCGAGGATCTCACCAGGATGAGAGGCGCCGTCTCCGCGGTCCACGACCCGCGGGTACACGCCTCGAATGACGACGACACGGCGACGTATTCGGCTCCCGGGTCGTAGGATGCGTCGAGGCCGAGGAACACGAGGGCCACGCTCGGGAAAATCGCCCGGAGCCTGACTGCTTTCCGAAGCGGATCGAGCTCACCCGCCCCCGCAAGGAGGGAATCGAGGGCGTGGGGAAGAGGCGCGTTGCAGACCACGATGTCCGCGTGGTGCGCTGTTCCCATCTCATCTTCCACTCCCACCACGCGCCCGGATTCCACGAGGATGCGTCGTACACCGTTTTTCAAGAACAGCCGTCCGCCTCGGGAGAGGGTGACACCCGCGACCGCGTCCGAGACCGCCTGCATCCCTCCCTTCGGGTACCGCAGGCGCTGCCGGCGCACCTGCTCCCATCGGTAGGCGTACCCCAGGTACACGATGTCGTGGTACACCTTGGCCAGGATCGCCGCGCCCAGCTCGCCTCCACCGAACGTCCGTCGGATCACATCGTAGCCGTTCTTCAGTCCCAGGCGAACCATGTCGGGGTTCTGCGCCATGGTACGGACACCGAAGGCGAGCTTGCTTATAAACGACATCTCGTAAGGAGGCTTTGGGGGCCCGCTGGTCCTCATCCGATCCACCATGCGCCGGTTGATGGCGAAAAACTCGTCCACCTCCCTGCGGCGGTCCGGGAACGCGTCGTGAAAATCCTTGAGGAGCGACGCGTCGCGGAATCGGTAGTCTCCGGCATCGGTGAATACCCGCACGTTTTCCCGACGCTCGATGGTGGGAACGTCCACTCCCCACATGGATAGAAACGAACCGAGGGTGTCGTCCGCGGCGAGCTCCGGCAGGGACTCGATGCCCGCGTCGAAGCGTACTCCGTGCAGCTTGAACGACGTCGCATAGCCGCCGGGCTTGTCGTGCTTCTCGAACATGGCCACCTTCATGCCTGCCATGGACAGGAACGCAGCCGTGCTCAAGCCGCCCATTCCCGCGCCGACGACAATTACATCGTGGTCCTTCATGCGTCGAACAACCTCATGACGGTGCCGGTCTCGGGGGTGACCGCACCGGGCTGGCGTGAGAGGATGATGGGGAGCCCCACGACAAGAGCCAGGAAACACGTCACGGTGCCTCGACGGTCGCCCCGATCGACTTCGCGTCCGCTGCTTTCCGCAGGGAGAAGCTCCTCCAGTACCTCGGAGTAGAGCGGGAGGTACCGGGCATTCAACGCGGTGACCGCCCGGGGAACCCGCTCCAGGGTGACCGCCT
>DASSAH010000180.1:0-4894 GCA_035685585.1 Coriobacteriia bacterium | reverse complement strand
CGATCACCCCGTTACCGAGCGCGATGCGGCCGAAGTCGATCCCCGCGCCTTGCCTCCACGCGCACGCCACGTCTTGCGCGGGGTCGTTGCGCAACATGAGCACGTCGAGGTCGTCCAGGGTGATACGGCGGACGCGCGCCTTAGGGCTTCGTAGGCCGGCGAGGTACGCGGAGCCGGCCTTGTACTTGTCCTTCGGCGCGTGCCGTGCTCGCGCCCGTATCTTCTCATCAGGGTCGTACGCGAAATCGCCGGGCGTCATGACCCACGCCTCGTGACCGCGATTGATCGCCGCCATAGCGATACGCGTGGTCGTGTACCCCGCCTGCTCGGTGTCGATGTCGTTCACCAAGAAGCCGATCCTCATTGAGCCGCTACCCTTCCACCAGATCCGTCACTGTCACGTCCGCTCTGAGCCGCTCAAGCCGTCGCCGCACCTCGCCACGGTCAAGGTAGCGCGGCTGGACCGCTGCGGGAGAGATGATTCCCCGCATGAGGAGTTCGTCGATGACGGGAGCGTGCGCGGTCGAGAACTTGCCGACGAACAGCCGCTCGAACTCCCCTCCCTCCCGCACGTATCTGAGTATTCCCACGAGACCGTGCAGGTACATCGCGTCCTTCGTGAAACCGCCGCCCCGAAAGACCCGCGCCGCGACCGTGTACGACGCGCGCTGGGAAAAGCCCCGGGCGCGCACGAGCCGGAAGACATCGACGAACTCGGCGCCGGCGACGAGCGCGTCGACCGCCAACACGCGAGCGGCCAGAATCCGGAGCCGGCCCGGGTCAAGCCCGCCCGAGAGGTACTCCGCGAGCACCGCGAGACCCTCCTGCTGCGCCTCGTACCCGGGCAAACCCACCGCGAGCAACCGCAACGGCTGCAGGCTTCCGTTGTGGTGCGTGAGCACGTGAGTCCCGATCTCGTGCTGGATGAGCGAGTCTGCCCGAGAGTGCGCGATCCGTGCGGTCTCCCCGATGTAGAGCCGCCCCTTGCTCACAAGCATCCCCGTATAGATGTCCTTGCGGACCTGTGGGGGTGCTCCGAAGTCTGGCGCCTTGGTGCGATACTCGGCGATCTCGGCCGCGGCCAGAGCACGGAACTCGTCGGCCGAAAGCAGCAGCTCTCCCCTCTCCCGCGCACGCGGGTGAGCAGCGAGTATCCGCTCGGCGAGGGCCACCAGGTCGGCGTCGGGCGCGCGATAGAGCAGCATGCTCCCCAACCTGAACGCCGGGCTGTCGATGTCCGCGAGAAGCGTGAGCTGCCGGTCGAGTTCCACCTGCTTCTCCCTGAGCAGGTACATGAGGGTCGGATCTTCGACCCGTTCCGTGCGCACCGCCCAGAGCTGGTGTTTCAGGTGACCCGGGTCCATCGGCAGGGGGCGGTAGTGAAAGGCTGGCATCCGCTGGTAGCGAGATCGCCTGAACGCCGAGAACGCCGCTTCCGCGTCCACCGGAGTCACCTGCAGCAGCACATCGAAGGCGTCGCCGATGGCCGCGAGCCGCCTGTCGATCTCGAACACCGCCCGGACGACCGAGCGGCGGCTGAGCTGGTGGTAGTGGGCGAACCGGACCGCTGTCCGCGTGCGGCTGAACCGGTATGAAGCACGATCGAGCGAGGTCGTGACGGCACGCTGTACCTGGCGGTGCACACCCGGGAACACGGTGCCCCCCTCAGAGCGGTAGACCGGCTCGATCTCCAGGCCGACGAGCGAGGCGCCGCACCGCTCGAGCGCGGCCCCGCTGAGCAACGGCCGCATGCCGGCCGCAGCCACGCGGCCGGACGAGACGGTCTCGACGTGGGGTGCGCGCCGCATCACCCGCTGTTCGCCGAGCGCCCTCGCGAGCTCAGCCGCGGTGGGGTCGAGCGTACCGTCCGCGGGAGCGATGACGCGGAAGCCCGGGCATGCCTCGCTGACGCCGTGTGGTCCGAATGGGACAGCCCACACCTCGACAACGAGGAACGCGCCGAACACGGCGCTCATGCGCGCGGACACCGACTCGATCAACCGGGCGACCTCAGTGCGCTGTTCCGGTGCGCCTGTCACCTGGAGGTACGATGCGGTACCGGTCACACACCGCTCGGTGCCGGCGTCCGGACGATCGACCGGCCTTCGGTAGACCATGAGGAACGGCAGCGGACGATCGATGTGCAGCCGTCCCCACACCGGCATCGCCCGGCGGACCGGCAGGCCGGCGTCCACGCGAGAAAGGACCGTGTCGAGCAGCGCGCCCTCAATCACACGCGGCCGTCTCACGGGCGCCCGAGGCTCTCGCGCAGGGCGGGGACGGTTGCGGCGAGGGCGCGGCGCAACCGTGTGATGTGCGTCCGATCGGCCTCCCCCGTCCACTCGTCCATGAACGTCTTCTTGAACTCGACGGCAAGAACCGCGACGTCTCCGGAGAACCGCTCGTGTGCCCACGCGGCGAAGTGCCCGCCCTGGAACCGCACGTTCTCGCCGACCTCAAGCCCCGCCACCGTCAGGTCCCGCATGAACCGCTCGACCGCCGGCCGCCAGCGCTCGTGATCGAGGGTGCCGGTGCCGAGGTTGACCTCGGGACTGAGCTCAGGGTCGTCCGCCGCCTCAGCACCGCGTCTGCGATGGTTGTAGCTATGCACGTCGATGACGACCGCTGCTCCGTGCGACGCGACGGTACGGCACAGGAGAGCTTCCACGCGGTCGTAGAAGAGGTCGTAGAGGCGAAGCGACGCTGCGACCTCATCGGAAGGAAGGCCTGGTTCCCAGACCCGCAGGCCCCACGCATCCTCCGGGTCTCGATAGATAGCGCGGTCCCTCGGACGGTTCATGTCCACCTCGAACCGCGACGCCGCGACCCGGACCAGCGGCACGCCCACATCAGCGATGACATCGGTATGCGGATCTTCCTCCCGGCGGCGCGCCTCTTCGCCGAGCGCGAGATACGGGCGCAGCGACTCACGCACGAGGTGCCCCGCGTGCAGCGCACTGCTGATCACCGGGCCGCCGTCCACGGCCGACACGACGAACGGAACGATATGGTGATCCATGCCGGACATCGCCGTGTCGAATCCTTCGCCGAACATCTCGCTCCTGGGTCAGGGCCCGCGGCCACACGTGCGCTTCGCGCGCTTCTCCCGAACGTGCATACAGACTCGTGCCTAATGGAAACCGGAGTGTCTACCGTGAGGGTGGCACGCACGTTGCTTGTATACATGCGCAGAGCAGAGCGACCCGCTCCTCTCCTCCCCCCTCAGGGGGCGGGCATCGCCGCTCGGTACGACGGGACGCGCTACCCCCTCAGCGCGTCCCGTTCCTTTCCTGCGGGAGATGCCCGTCGTGAGACTCGCGCGACGACGACCGTCGGCACGAGGGTTAGCCGAACCTGCCCGTGATATACGCCTCAGTGCGCCGGTCCGAAGGGTTCGTGAACATCGTCCGGGTATCGCCCACCTCGATGAGCTGGGCGGGACGGTCCATCCTCTCACGCAACATGAACGCGGTCTGGTCTGAGACGCGTGCCGCCTGCTGCATGTTGTGGGTGACGATGACGATCGTCACGCTCGATTTGAGGGTCGCGATCGTGTCCTCGATCTGCTGCGTCGAGATCGGATCGAGCGAGGACGCGGGCTCGTCCATCAAGATGACCTCAGGCATGGTCGCGAGCGCGCGAGCGATGCAGAGACGCTGCTGCTGCCCACCCGAGAGTTCGAACGCATGCTTCTTGAGCTGGTCTTTGACTTCAGGCCAGATCGCGGAGCGTTTCAGCGCATCCTCGACGATCGCGTCGAGCTCCGCACGTTTACGGACCCCGTGGGTGCGCGGGCCGAACGCGACGTTGTCGTAGATGGTCATCGGGAAGGGATTGGGCTTCTGGAACACCTGTCCTACCCTGCGGCGCAACTCAACGGGATCGAGTTGCCTGTTGTCGAACACGTTGACGCCGTCGAGCAGGACCTGACCTCCGGTCGTCACGTCACCGATCTCATCGTTCATCCGGTTGAGGCAGCGTAGCAGGGTCGACTTCCCGCACCCCGAGGGCCCGATCAAAGCGGTGACCGCCCGGCCGGGTATGTGCATGTGGACGCCGGCCACGGCCGTCTCGGTGCCATACGTGACCGACACGTCTGCGAGCTTGAACGTACCGGGAGTGCCGTTGTTCACCATCGGACCTTTCGCCTCTGTCGGGACCTCCACAATGAAACCAGGACGTTTGTTACGCACACCGTCGCCACGAGCACGAATGCGCTGCCCCAGATCATGTTCGGCGCATCCTTCGTCGCTTGGGTCGCCATGATGAAGATGTGGTAGGGCAGCGCCATCGTCATGTCGAGCGGCGAGGTGGCGATCGGCGCGAAGAAGGCCACCGCGGTGAAGAGTATCGGCGCGGTCTCGCCGGCAGCTCGCGACAGGCCGAGCAGCGAGCCGGTGATGATGCCCGGGGCGGCCGCCGGCAGCACGATCTTCCCGATCGTGCGCAGTTTCGTCGCGCCGAGCGCGAGCGACGCGTGCCGCAGGTGTTGCGGAATCTGCTGAAGCGCCTCCTCGGTGGCCGTGATGATGACCGGGAGCGTGAGACACGCGAGCGTGAGCGAGCCGGCGAGGATCGAACGGCCGAGACCGGCCTGGATGACGAAGAGCGCGACCCCGAACAAGCCGTACACGATCGACGGAACGCCGGCCATGTTCGCGATCGAAAGGCGGATCAGCCGAGTGACCTTGGTGCGAGGCGAATACTCGCTCAGGAAGATGCCCGCCATCACCCCGAGGGGCACGGCGAACAGCGCCGTGTAGGCGACAAGATACAGGCTGCCCACGATGATCGGGTAGATGCCGCCCTCGGTCATCGCCTTGCGAGGCGGCTGCGTGAGGAACGTCCAGTCCACGAAGCCGACACCTCGGAAGAAGATGTAGCCGATGATGGC
>DASSAH010000179.1:0-5194 GCA_035685585.1 Coriobacteriia bacterium | reverse complement strand
CGAGCGAACGCCGTACGCGCGCGCCTCGTACGACGCCGCCGCAACCACACCGCGCCCCGCCGGACTCCCGCCGACGATGACCGGGCGGCCGCGCCACTCGGGATGGTCGAGCTGCTCGACCGCGGCGAAGAAGGCGTCCATGTCCACGTGCAGGATGGCCCTGCCGTGCCACTCGGCAGCCGAAGAGTCCGTTGACCGTCTCATGATGCTCTGAGTGTACCCCGGTGACATCGTGGACTTGGGCTAGAATCGGGCGGACGCGAAAGGAGACGCGTGGACATCGGCGCCCATGTATCGGTCGGAAAGGGTCTCTCGCAGGCGGTGGAATATGCCGCCTCCGTGGGCTGCGAGTCGATGCAGATATTCGCCAAGAGCCCTCGACAGTGGCACGGCCCCCCGCTCGATTCCGCCAGTGCCGTGCGCTTCGCTGACGAGCGTGTCGCCGCGGGCATCCGCCGGACGTTCACCCACTCGGCGTACCTCATCAACCTCGCGTCTGCTGACGACCGGATCTGGGGCCTGTCCGTCCAGGCGCTGGCCGACGAGATCTCGCGGGCCAGAGCGCTGCGTGCCGACGGCGTGGTGACCCATCTCGGCGCGCATCCCGACGGGGAGTCGCCCGCGGCCACCGGGCGCATCGCCGACGCTATCACGCGTGCGTTCACCCTCGCGCACGGACCCGCGGACCCGCGCACGAGACTCCTCCTGGAGAACACCGCAGGCGCAGGCAGCCTCTACGGCGCTTCGATCGCGGCCATCGGGGCTGTCATCGATGCGTGTCCGGGTCATCGGGAGTCACTAGGGGTGTGTTTTGACACATGCCATGGTCACGCGTCGGGAATCGAAGTGACCTGCGACGCCGCGTGGGACCGGCTGCTCTCGGACATCGAACGTGAATGCGGACCGGGGGCGCTCGGACTCATCCACGCAAACGATTGCCTCCACCCCTTCGCCTCCCGCAGGGACCGTCACGCCTGGGTGGGGGACGGTACGATCGGCATCGAGGGGTTTGCCGCCATGACACGTCAGCCCAGCCTTCAAGGCCTGGCGGTCATCACCGAAGCCCCGGGTGAGGTACCCGTCAAGGACGCCGAGAACATCCGGCGGCTCGTCTCGCTGCGTGACGCCGATCACGCCGTGGTGTGACCGCCGTCACCGAGTCCCGGACGCCGGATGACGAATCCTCCACTGTACGAGCATCCGCTGTCGGTTGCCCCCTGCGCGGGGTGCCACTAGCATGAGGTGATGTCGTGAGCGCACGCCCGCGCCATGTTGATATGAGAGGTGCGCACAGGATGGGATTCTTCCTGTTTCGCCGTGAGGGCGACCATGTCGAGCTCATGGACGCTCGCGTCTTCAGCTCACGCAGCGAAGCCGTGGCCGAGGTGGCACGTCTCGCTCAGGACCAAGAGCTCGGCCTCGGAGAGTTCTTCGTGGCCGACATCGACGCCGCCGCTCCGGTCGTGGTCATCCATGCGACCGTGGTGGCGGCCTCGCCCGAGGGGTTCACGCCGGCCCCGGTCGACCCATCCGTCTCGATCGCCGAGCCCGCGTCTGAACACTGGCCTGCACCTGCCGACGAGCCGGCGATGACTACCGAGTCCGCAGGCGAGCCCGACGCGGCCATCTCGGCCGTCGTGGAGGTCGAGGAGGCGATCGCCGAGGCGGTACTCGCTGGCGCGGCGCCCGCTCCGGACGTTGACGAGGCCGCCTCCGCGGCCGTAGTGGACATCGCCTCGGAACCGGTCATACCCGCCCAGAACTGGCCGTGGGACGCCCCGGAGGCCCCCGATCACGCCGACGAGCCCCAGACCGCGGAGGTCTTTCCGGTCGCGGACACGACACCCACCGACACGGCCGAGACGACGTCGGACCTCGACTCCAGCGCCTCGGATCCCCCGGCATCCGTCACGAGTCTGCTTGCTGACCTTGAGGAGATCGCACCGGTCGCGACCGAACCGTCAGAGCCGGAGGCCGTCGCCGAACCGTCTGAGCCCGAGGCCGTCGCCGATGCCGAACCTCCAGAGATGCCCGCTGAACAGGAAGTCGCGGAACCGGACACGCCTCCGCGGGTCTACGAGCCGGGGACCTCGGACATCACTGAACTGACGTGCGAAGACTGCATCTACATCAACACGTGTCCCAAGAAGGGAGAAAGCGACCCGTCAAGTTGCGGGTCGTTCCAGTGGCGGTCGGTCTGAGCCGCGTGAGCATGAGACCTGCCGAGGCGGCGCGGGGGTGAAGTCGCGCCGCCTCGTTTCGTCGGCAGGGGAGTGGGCCTGTAAGCCGGATTCTGTCGAGGATGATCATCTGTCTGGGACCGGAATCGCTCCCGGCCTCATGCGGGCTTACCCGAGCGACGACCGGGCAGGTCTTGACCGCTCCTATTCGCCCTTGCTCCGGGTGGGGTTTGCCAAGCCGCCATGTCACCATGACGCTGGTGCGCTCTTACCGCACCGTTTCAGCTTTTCCGCCGCCGAGGCGACGGAGTCTTCTTTTCTGTGGCACTTTCCGTCGGGTCGCCCCGCCCTGCCGTTAGCAGGCACCCTGCCCTGCGGAGTCCGGACTTTCCTCACGAATCTCGAAGATCCGCGCGACCACCCGGCCCACTCCGCGTCCATTCTAGCAGGTAGGAACGAGCGCGGCGATGTCTAGCGCGACGCGTGCGCGTGCGGGGGATGCTCATGGCGCGCCCTGACCTTGGCCCACGTGTCCTTCAAGGTGACCGTGCGGTTGAAGACCAGTCCGCCAGGCCGGGAGTCGGCATCGGCGCAGAAATAGCCGAGTCGCTCGAACTGAACGCTCTGGCCGGTCGAGATGCCGGCGAGCGCGGGTTCGACAAAGCAGTCCTTGAGTATGGTCTCCGAGTCAGGGTTCACATCGTCGAGCAGGTCGCCAGCGTCAGCGCCGGGGTGCGAGCTGGCTAAGAGGTGATCGTAGAGGCGCACCTCGGCGGATAACGCGTGAGCGGTGGACAGCCAATGGAGTGTCGCCTTGGGTCGGCGCCCGTCAGGCGCCGCGCCGCCACGCGTCGACGGGTCGTACGTGCAGCGCACCTCGAGCACGGTGCCCTCGGCGTCCTTCACGACACCCGTACAGGTGACGAAGTAGGCCGACCGCAACCTGACTTCTCGACCGGGCGCGAGACGGAAGAACTGCTTGGGCGGGTCCTCCATGAAGTCGTCGCGCTCTATCCACAACTCGCGCGTGAAGGGCACTCGGCGATGTCCCGCCGAGGGGTCCTCGGGGTTGTTGGGCACGTCAATCTCCTCAAGCGCGCCCTCAGGATAGTTCTCGATGACGAGCTTCAGCGGACGGAGGACCCCGAAGCGGCGCGGCGCGGTCCGATTGAGCACGTCGCGCACCGCGTGATGAAGCATCTCGACATCGACCACGCTATCAGCGCGCGACACGCCGACCATCCCCGCGAACTCGCGAATCGCCTCGGCAGGGAAGCCTCGGCGGCGCAACCCGGAGATCGTCGGCATCCGCGGGTCGTCCCAGCCGCGGACATGACCCTCGGCGACGAGACGCAGCAGCGCTCGCTTCGAGAGCACGGTGTGGGTCAGATTGAGCCGCGCGAACTCGTACTGCCGCGGGCGTGAGGGCACCGGCAGGTTCTCGAGGAACCAGTCGTAGAGCTGCCGGTGGTCCTGGAACTCGAGCGTACAGATAGAGTGGGTGATTCCCTCGATTGCGTCTGACTGCCCGTGGGCGAAATCGTAGGTAGGGTAGATGCACCACTGGTCGCCGGTCCGCGGATGGGCGGCGTGCAGGATGCGATAGAGCACCGGGTCACGGAGATTGATGTTGGGCGCGGCCATGTCGATCCTCGCGCGCACGACCCGCGACCCGTTCGGGAACTCGCCGGCGCGCATGCGCGCGAGCAGGTCGAGGCTTTCTTCGGCGCCACGATTCCGCCACGGGCTCTCCCGGCCCGGTTCGGTGAGCGTGCCGCGGTACTCGCGGATCTCGTCAGCCGAGAGGTCGTCGACGTACGCCTTCCCGTGCGTGATGAGGTGTACCGCCCACTCGTAGAGCTGTTCGAAGTAGTCGGACGCGAAGTAGAGGTCCTCGCCCCAGTCGAATCCGAGCCAGCGGACGTCTTCGATGATGGCGTCGACGTACTCCTGCTCCTCCTTGACCGGATTCGTGTCGTCGAACCGCAAGTGACACCGCCCGCCGAACTCCTCGGCGATGCCGAAGTTCAGGCAGATGGACTTGGCGTGCCCGATGTGAAGGTAGCCGTTAGGCTCCGGCGGAAAGCGGGTGACAACCGAGTCATGACGGCCGTCGCTAAGGTCAGCGGCCACGATCGCGCGGATGAAGTCAGTGCGGACCGGCGGTGATGAGGAGTTGGCGCCCATGGGGGCAGAGGATAGCACAGCGGAGTGAGGCCAAGAGAATATGCAGCCCCGTCCCGGCTCGGCGGAACGGGGCGTAACGGTTGGTAGCCCGTACGGGATTCGAACCCGTGGTTTCCGCCTTGAGAGGGCGGCGTCCTAACCGCTAGACCAACGGGCCATGCTTGGCTGGGGTGCTAGGGCTCGAACCTAGACTCTTCGGAACCAGAATCCGACGTGTTGCCAGTTACACCACACCCCAAGACGCTCCTACGATGCCAGGGCGCGGCTGGTAATGTTACGAGCCCACCCTTCCGATTGTCAACCGCGCAACCCTGCCGCACGCCTCGGCAGAGCTGCCTGCCTCGCGAATCAGGCCTCGGGCACGGCACAGGCGGCGCGAATGCGTTCGAGCGACCGCTCCTTCCCGAGCAGCGCGACGGACTCGAAGAGCGGGAGGCTCACAGGGGAGCCCGATACCGCCACGCGCACCGCCTGGAACAGCAGCTTCGGCTTGACCGGAGACTCCTCGGCTACGCGGCGCAGCGCTTCCTCGACAGCGGCGGGCGAGAACTCCGGCACGGCAGCCAGCGCTGTGGCGGCGGCACACAGCGCCTCGGCAGCTCCTTGGGGGGCGAGCACTGACGCGCGGGCCGCTGGATCGTTCGGCGCGTCATCGGTGAAGAGGAAGGCGACCATCGGCGCGATCTCGTCAAGTCGCTTGACGCGCTCCGACACGAGGGGCGCCAGCTCACCCAGCCAGCCGCGACGCGACGTCGCAGCCTCGGCGGTCAGCAGACCCGCTTGGATGAGCCATGGCGTCATGACGTCGACGAACTCCTCGGGGGTAA
>DASSAH010000178.1:0-2249 GCA_035685585.1 Coriobacteriia bacterium | reverse complement strand
GGCGGATCACGTGATGCACGCGTAGGACGGCGTGTTGCCGTTGCAAAGCCATCCACTATTGCCCACCATGCGAACGCGACCCCCGGACCTGTGTCCGGGGGTTTGTCGTCTCAGCGCCGTGTCGCGAGCCCCTGGGCGATTCAAGTCCAGGAACACGTGCGACGATAACACCTGGTACGTGCCTGTAGGGCGAGGCGGTGTGGCCGCTGGAGAGGTGACGTGTGGATGGGGGCGGGAGCCCTGGTCTTCTGGTGGACGATCTTCATCGACGTCGCTGCAATCGGCGCCGTCCTGTTCGTGCTGGGCAGTCGGCATACGTCTCGCCGCCAGCGCGCGGTGGCGATCGCCTTCCTGGCTGCGTGTGCGGTAGGAGTGGGCATTCCCATCCTGCTGTTCGACGGGCTCGTGGTGCCCCCGATGGTCCTCGCCGCGCTCGTTGGGGTGCAGGTAGCCAGCGTCACCGGAGGCGTGTGGCTCCTCCGCCTTGAAGTGGGAGACCTGAGGAGGAAGGCAGAGCTGGCCAAGAGGGCACGGGCCGCTCGAACCGACTACGCGGACTGTCCCACCGGCGTTGTCGGGGCGCTGGCTCCTGACGGGACCGTCCGGTACATGAACCGCCGCGGCCTCGAGCTGATAGGACTGCCGGAGGATCAGGTGATTGGACGCGACGCGTTCGAACTGTGGGGGACCGATGGCGCCGAGAGATGCGGGCGCAGCGAGTTCAGGAAGTTCTGCCGCACGCTCGGCCAGTCCGGCGGTGTGGTCGAGTATCCAGTTCGAACCGTGCACGGGGATCGAACCATGCGATGGACGCGCTCCGCGGTGCTGGACGCGGACGGAGGACTCATCGAGGTCATCTCGTACGGCGAGGACGTCACCGATCAGCGCGAGACCGAGGAGCAGCTGCGCTTCGAGTCGTACCTGCTGGACTCCGTACAGGATTCAGTGCTTCTCACGACGGTGGAGGGACGCGTCCTGTACCTGAACGAAGCGGCGCACCTGCTGCGCGGCTACACACGGGAGGAGTTCCTCGCGCTGGAGCCGCTTGCGTGGATCGCCCCCGAATCGATGGAGGAGACCCTCGTCAATCGGCGTCGCACTCTCGAGACGGGCAGCGCTCTGTACGAGGCACTGAACGCGACGAAGGCCGACCGTCGAATTCCGTTCGAGGTCCGGTCGCA
This sequence comes from Coriobacteriia bacterium, assembly GCA_035685585.1. Lineage (GTDB taxonomy): Bacteria > Actinomycetota > Coriobacteriia > Anaerosomatales > SLCP01 > DASSAH01. Next base: position 1,068 of record DASSAH010000178.1, on the reverse strand, counting down.
GCTCGTCACGTACAAGGGGGAGCCCGCGATCCTGAACGTCTCTCGTGACATCAGCGCACGGAAGCGTACGGAAGCGCTCATGTCTCAGATGGCCTTCAACGATCCGCTCACTGGTCTGCCGAACAGGCGGCTGGTGAGTGAGCGCCTTCGTGCGGCGCTCGCCCGGCTCGACGTGGATGAGACACTGAACGTGGCCGTCGTGTACGTCGACATCGACGAGTTGAAAGTGGTGAACGACACCGCTGGTCACGATGCCGGGGACCAGATGATCAAGATCATGGCGGAGCGCCTGAGACACGCGACGCGGGAGGAGGACACGCTCGGGCGGATCGGAGGCGACGAGTTCGTCCTGCTCCTTCCGAATCTGGATTCGAGATCACTTGCCGAAGACGTCGCACGCCGGTTGCTTGCTTCCGTGGCTGAGGCGGTGATTATCGACGGGGTCAACTTCAGACCGTCCGCGAGCATCGGCATCTGCTACGGCGCCTCGGGGATGTCCGCGAGCGAGGCCATCAAGAGGGCCGACAGGGCGATGTACGTGGCTAAGCAGGCGGGCGGCTCGAGGTTCGAGGTCTACGACACGCGGATGGATGCGGCGGTGTCCGAGCGGTTTCGGCTGCGCAACGAACTCGCCGCGGCACTCGACGCGAGCGAACTGGAGATCGACTACCAGCTCATGGTCGACACTCGCAGCGGGAAGGTCTCGGGAATCGAAGCTCTCGTGCGTTGGCGTCATCCCGAGCGTGGCCGGATGATGCCGGATGAGTTCATAGGAATCGCCGAGGAGAGCAGCCTGATCGTCCCCATCGGGCGGTGGGTGCTGTTCGAGGCGTGCGCCGCGCTCGCGCGATGGAGAAGCGCCGGTCTCCGCGTCCCGCGTGTGTGCGTGAACCTCTCAGCGGTCCAGCTGACCGACGGGGACCTCTGTCGAGACGTCTCGGAGGCGTTGGCGTTCGCCGGGCTGGAACCACGCGACCTCGAACTCGAGGTGACGGAGACCGCGATGATGAGTCACGTCGCGGTGGCCGCTCCGGTTCTGGAGGAGCTGTCAGCGATGGGGGTCAGCCT
>DASSAH010000177.1:0-4161 GCA_035685585.1 Coriobacteriia bacterium | reverse complement strand
ACAACCTCCTCGAAGTCGACACCTGAGCGCGCGAGCATGCTGGCAATCATGGCGACGGCGAAAACACCGTCGTATCCTGCCAGGAAGCGCGGGAAGATGTACCCTCCTCGCGTCGACCCGGCGAATCCGACAGCGCCCTCGTGGGCAACGACCGAGAGCGAGCGCCGTGTGTTGCCGGGCCGTATGACAGCGTGGCCCGTCCGCCCGGCGATGTCCTCGACCACTCGTGAGGCCGTTAGCGGCACGGCGATCGGAAGCCGGTCCTCGTCGGCCCTGCACCACAAGGCGACGACCGCGTGCAGCGCCGTGTCACCGTCGAGCACCCGGCCCGAAGGGGTGACGAGCACGATTCGCTCGGCGGTCGCGTCGATCCGTACACCGAAGTCCGCCCGGAAGAGTTCGAGCGCACTCGTCACCTCCGTCCAGTCGACGTCGTCCGCCCCCGTCGGCGCCATACGCTCGGCATCGATGAACGGACTCAGCGCCACCATGTTGACCCTCCATGCCGACACGACCTGGGGAAGCATGAGAGAAGCGGCGCCGAAGCCAAGGTCCGCGACCACCTTGATCCACTGTCCCTCGGTCGGAACCACACCTCGAAGCGCCTTCTCGAACCCGGCCGTGTAGTACTCAAGCGCTCGCGGCGGGTAGATGATCTCCCCCACGTCCTCGAGGAACGCGCGCCTGAACTCGCCCTTGAAGTAGAGCCTCTCGAGCTTCTTCTCCTCCCACGGCGCCAGGTCGAGCCCCGCACGGTCCAGGAAGATGATCCGCAGAGACTGGGGGTCGTCCGCGGACGCGGCGACGTGAACTCCGCCGAGGCAGCGGGTATCGCGAGTCGTGAACCTGGTCAGCGCGGTCGATGACACGCGCAGGTCGCGGACATGACATCCCGACGCGTTGAGACCCGCCACCATCGCGCGTTTGACCATTCGTGCGCCGCGGCTGGCGTCGCGGCTGACGACCACATGGGCGCCTTTGGGCAGCATCGACCCGAACGCCTGGGCCGCGCGCAGGGACCGCTCAGGGGTGATGTCCACCCCGATCAGCCCCGCGATACCGTCATCGCCGAACAGGCTCTTGGTGCCGGTGCTCTCCCAGATGATCGAAGACGTCACCACCGCGCCGGGTTCGACGCGCTTGTACGGGAACACCTGCACGTTCGCCCCGACACGGGCTCCATGCCCGATCGCGCTCTCGTCACCGATGACGGAGTGCATATCGATCGTGGCTCCAGCCCGGATGTCGACCCTGCGGCACAGGACGGCGCCCTCGACGGTCGAGTGCCTGCCGAGGAACGTGTCGTTCCACAAGATCGAGTGGCTGACGCTTGCCTGGAACCCCACGACGCAGTTGTCGCCGAGCACCGTGTAGTCTCCGACGCGAGCGCCCTCTCTGAGCGTGACGTTCGGTCCGATGACGACCTTCTCCCCGATGGTCACTCCGGGTTCGATTCGCGCGCCCTCGTCGATCCACACCCGCGGCCGGGTCTGTACGCCCGGCACGTAGACCTTCGCCTTGCCGTCGAGGATGTCGCGATGGACCTGCATGTACGTGTCGAACGACCCCACATCGCACCAATAGCCGTCGACCACGCACCCGAAGAGCGGATAACCGCGCTCCATCAGCAGCGGGAAAAGCTCCGCAGAGAAGTCGAACTGCTCACCGGCGGGCACGAGGGCGAGCACCTCGGGCTCGACGACGTAGATGCCGGTGTTGATGGTGTCCGAGAACACCTGGCCCCATGAGGGTTTCTCGAGGAACCGCTCGACACGCCCGTCGGGGGCGGTGACGACCACCCCGAACTCAAGGGGGTCGGAGACCCGCTTCAGCGCTATGGTGACGGCGGCCCGCCGGTCACGATGGAACGCGATGACCTCGGCCAGGTCGATGTCGCAGAGCGCATCACCTGAGATCACGAGGAACGGTTCGCCTCCGAGAAGCGGCTCGGCGTTCTTCACCGAACCTGCGGTGCCGAGCGGCGTCTCCTCCAGGGTGTACGACATCCGCATGCCCCACTCTTCGCCATCGCCGAAGTAGTCCTGAATGACCTGGGGCATGAACGCGAGCGTGGCGACCGCGCGGGTGATTCCATGATGGCGCACGAGCCCGATAATGTGCTCCATGACCGGCTGGTTGACGACCGGTACCATCGGCTTGGGCTGCAGACTCGTCAGCGGACGGAGTCTCGACCCTTCGCCACCGGCCATGATGACTGCACGCACGCCGCCACCCCCTCCCTCACCCTTATCTGTCCGAGCGTACCCGACCTACCAGCAGCCGTTTTGCGAGCAGCGTGTAGTGCGCCGCGCTCACGAGCGACAGAACCAGCCCAACCAGCACGATGGGCTCGCCAAGATAGTCGAACGCGTCCCACGGAACTCTCGGCCAGCCAAGGATGAGCAGGGAGAACCCCGTCAACAGGACCGCCGTAGTCACCTTGCCGATCCGCGTCACCGGCATCCGCTCTCCATGGCGCTCAAGCCGGTACGCCCCCCACAGCAGGTAGGCGTCACGTGCAACGAGGATTCCGACAAGCCAGAGCGGGACCCGGCCGATGAGGTACAGGCCTGTCACCCCCGCCGCGAGGAGGAGCCTGTCCACCAGCGGATCGATGATCTTCCCGACGGTGGTGACGGTGCCGGTCCGCCGGGCGATCATGCCATCGAGCCAGTCGGTGGCTGCAGCCGCCGCAAAGAGCGCGAACGCGAGTACGTTTGCATGCTCGCGCTCTGACAGCACCACCGAGAAGAAGAACGGGATCAGCAACAACCTCAAAATCGTGATGACGTTGGCCACGGTCCACACGTCGTCGACGTGATCGTCGCGTCCGGCGCGAGTGCCTCCGCCTTCGGTTCCCGCCACCAACCCCCTCCTTCGCCCGTGGAACTCAACCCGTTTATACCCCGCGAGAGAGCGCTGTACGGTCGCCTCGAAAGCACTGGAGCGGAACGAGGCACCCGAGGGTGCCTCGTGATGAGTGCTGGTCGGGCTGACAGGATTTGAACCTGCGACCCCTTGACCCCCAGTCAAGTGCGCTACCAAACTGCGCCACAGCCCGTCACCGCACGAAGACGGCAGAGCAGCATGTTACGGCTTGGGGTGAGTACCGGCAAGTGCGCCTCGACCGCGTGCGCGTCGCCAGAGTCCGTCACCGCTCGTCCGAAGACGGTCCGGGTCCGCCGGTGACACCACCTCGGTACACCAGCACGGTGACGTCCTCAACCGTGATCAGCCCGTCGCTGATCATGGCCGAGTACACCTCGGCGAGCGCGGTGATCTTGTTGGGCTCATCGACGACCTCGACCACCACCGGCAGATCTACCGACATCCGCACGCCATGCTTCATATGCTCGCGACTTGTGGCGCCGAAACCCGCCATGCCCCGCAACACCGTCGCCCCCGCGCACCCGGCGACGCGGGCGGACTCGAGAAGCGCCGTGAACAGCGGTCGGTCCTCGTACCGGTCAGCCTCACCGATGTAGGCCGAAAGCTTCTTCATCCGTCCGGACAGTGCCATCATGCGCCTCCTCGAGTCCCGTCATCTGCTGTCGTACGTCCGCGCGCCGACTCGATCGCTGCGAGCCGGTCGCAGACCAGGCGGGCGAGCGCGCGCTTACTCATGATCGGCAGCTCCTCCGCGCCTCCCGGCGTCACGAGCGCTACGCGGTTCATGTCGGAACCGAATCCGAGCCCCGCCTCGGTGATGTCGTTCGCCACCACCAGATCGAGGCGTTTGCGCCGCAACTTCTCCGTCGCCGCCTCGATCACGTCGGCCGATTCGGCGGCAAAGCCGATGAGGGTGCGGCCCTCTTTGCGCTCGGCCATCTCGGCCAGGATGTCTCTTGTCAGCTCCAGCGGGAGCGGCCGCACAGAGCCGTCCTTCTTCAGCTTCTGGGCGCTGAACTCGGCGGGTCGCATGTCTGAGACCGCGGCGCTGGCGACCACGGCGTCCGCCGACGCGTACGCGTCCATGGCCGCAGCGTGCATCTCGGCCGCGGTCTTGACCCGGAGCACCGTGCAGCCGAACGGATCGGACAGCGCCGTCGGCCCGGACACGAGAGTCACCGTCGCGCCGCGCCTCGCCGCCTCCTCCGCGATCGCGTACCCGGTCTTACCCGACGAGCGGTTCCCGATGAAACGAACCGGGTCTATCGGCTC
>DASSAH010000176.1:0-2460 GCA_035685585.1 Coriobacteriia bacterium | reverse complement strand
GACCTCAGGCCGCGAGATGGCGCGGTCGAGGTCGTCGAGCGTCGGGTCGTCGCTCAGGGTGAACCACGTCAGTTCCGACAGCCCGAAGGCCTCTGTCAGCGCGTGCTCGGCCTCGACGCGCCGCTCGCCCCCGATGAGGATGAGCTCTGTTCCGCGCAGGAGGGCGGCAGCGCGCCGGATCTCCTCGCTGACTGGCTTCTTGTGGGTTCCCGGCTGCTTGCCGTCCGCCCGCGGGCGGCGATCGCGGCTGAGTTCGACGTCCGCGTAGACCCGCGCGTACGCTGCCGGGCGTCCCTCGGGATCAGGCAGGCGGTCGAAGACGGGGAGGAGCAGGCCGCGCAACTCGAGGTTGCTGGGCGGGAGGCCATCGCCCACGAGCTCGGTGACGGCTTCGACGATCTTGTCGAGGTCGTGTGCCGAGCCCTTTCCCTTCGCGATGCGGGTGGCGTGGTACTTCACCTGCCGAAGGCCCTTGATGCGCAACTCCTGGCGCTCGATCTGCGCTCGATCTGCTCTCGCACCGTCTCGAGCTCGGTGCAGATCGGGGCGAGGGCATCAGGGAGGTCATCTGGATCGAGCGGATCGTCGAGCCGCATGTGGCGCTCGACGAAGATGCGCTCGGCAGAGGTCGTGTCCTTGAGCCAGCCGAAGGCAGCGACCTGGTCCTCGTCCGGCGCCCGGCGCACGCGCGAGACGGCGATGCGGAGCGCCGACTGGACGGCGGCCAGCCCGCGAACGGCGCCGGCGAAACGATCATGGTCGTCGGGGTCGTGTTCGCGGAGCAGCACGAGCAGGGTCGTCGCATCGGACACGGCCGCAAAGCAACTTGCCACGCCGGTGATCACATCCGGATCCGGATCCACGACGTCCAGCGGCCAGAGCGTGCAATGCGCCGAGCGCGCCCGATGGACGAGTTGGTCGTCGATCGGCTCGCCCGTGCGTGCGCGCTCGGCGACGGCCCGCGCGAGATCGGCCTTCAGGGACGTTCGCTCGGCGATGCCGGGCAGCACGGCGTCGCGTTCGGCCTGGGTGGGTGCCTGAGGACCGGCGGCGGGGGCGGCGTCTGGCTCAACCGCGTTTGCTGCCTGGATCGCGGGCATGCCGACCGCGTCGCGCAGCGATGCGGCGACGCTTCCAAGGGCCGAGGCTTCGGCCTGGACCGCGACCTCCTCAATGAGCTTCATGAAGGCGGCGCGGTTCATCGGCTCGACCGCCTCGTCGGTCCGCGGCCCGCGTGTCGGCGCGCCCTCGGCGTCCGGTTCGATCGCGGTGCTCTCGGGCGCATCCGCCAAGGCGCTGGCTGGCACAGCCTCGACCGCCTCCACTTCGGCCTCGACGGCCGCTTCGACCTCCTCCGTCGCGATCGCCTGCGAGGTGTCCTCCAGGCCCAGAATCGTCCGAGCGAGTGCCTCGAGCCCGGCGCGCAGGACGTCGTCGCCCGCGGCCAGCTCGGCCAGCCTCCGAACGGCTCGGCCGATCAGGACGTCCTGGTCTTCTGAGGTCATGTGCGTCTCCCGGTACGGGATGACGTTGTCACGGTCGAGTGCCAGCTTGTCCGGCACGGATCACCCGCCAGCAAGCGGGCGCAGCGTCTTCTCCACCCCGGCGCGCAGCGGCGTGGTCGGGTGGCACGTGAAGTAGATGACCTGGCACGTCCCGGCGAGAGCCCCGATCGAGCGTGCTGCACGGGCGGCGCGGTCCTCGTCGAAGTTGACGAGGATGTCGTCCATCACGATCGGGAGCGGTTCGCCGGAGGTCTCCACGAAACGCTCGACGAGCCCGAAGCGGAGCGCGAGATAGAGCTGCTCCGACGTCCCACGCGAGAGCCCCGCCAGCGGCACGCGCGTGCCGTCCGCGCGCTCATGGGCGAATACTAGACTCGCCACATGGGCAGTCAAGTAGTCGACGCCTCCGCTTCGGTCCCCGTTACCCCTCGACCCGGAACAGCTCGACGTGGACTGGCTGTCCATCGACCACGAGCGCGCCGCCGCGGAGGCGCGTCCCGCGCAGGCGCACGTCGTGGCCCTCGCCGACCGAGGCACCGACGACCCCATCCCCGCACGCGTCCATCGCCCGGCCGAGCATGCGCCCGAGGGCGCATGCGTCCGGGTAGCGGTGGCGGGGCGCCGGCTCGACCCCGGCCGCGACTGCGCGCCCGTGGTCGGTATAGGCCGAGGCGGCTCCCTCGACGAGACGCGGCCACTGCTCGGCCAGCGTGGACTGCGCGTCGAACAGCTCGAGCGCGACGAGCTTGCCGCCGACGCCCACCGCGACACCGGACGCCCCGGCGGGGCAGGGGAACGCGCGGACGGAGGCGGCCACGTCAGCCGCCTCGCGGGCGTACAGGTCGTGGAGTGCAGAGGTGCCCGAGCGCATCCGGGCGCGGGCTTCCTTGTCGGCGATCTCGCGCCAGACCTCGCCCTGGTCGGCACGATAGCTTCGGCGGGCCACGCCGGGCTC